>NZ_JAUBOY010000019.1:102142-122874 GCF_036700465.1 Microcoleus sp. T3_A4
TTGCAGCAGCAATTCGCTGAAAAAGAACACCGCGAACACGAGTTTCAGCAACAGCTAGCCGAAAAATCCAGCGCTCTGGAATCCTTGCAGCAGCAATTCGCTGAAAAAGAACACCGCGAACACGAGTTTCAGCAACAGCTAGCCGAAAAATCCAGTGCTCTGGAATCTTTGCAGCAACAGCTAGGCGAAAAATCCGCTGCTCTGGAATCTTTGCAGCAGCAATTCGCCACCGAAAAGCAAAATCTCGAAAGCCAATTCCAGGAAACCGTGTCGAAGTCGAGTTACGAATCTTTACAGCACGAGTTAGCAGAAAAGTCAAGTGCGATCGGCGACTTCCAAGTTAAACTGGCCAAGTTGCAATATCTGGAAAATGAATTGAGCCAGAGTGCAGCGATACAGCGAAATTACGACGCTTTGCAGCAACAGTCTCAAGAACAGCTAAGAACCATCAAAGCTTTGCGGGAACAGCTAACTCAAATGCAGGCTGTGGCTGGGATTGGCGAAGCTTATCTCAACAAGTGGCGGCGTCCCTGATTCTCCAATCGGCTACGGCAAAAACTCGGGTTGCTTGGGGCGATCCGGCTGCACCTTACCTCTGAAATGTCCACTCAACTCGGACTCCTTCCTCTTGTAGCGATAGATTTCAACCTGTCGCTACAAGAGCTTTTTATTGCAAAATATGAGCATACTATTAAGAAATATTACAATAAATAAATTATGAGAGGCGATCGCACCCCTGAGAGCAAATCCAATCCAGCAGACACTAAGGGCCGCGTCACAGTAATTGGAGGCGGCATCGGCGGGCTGACAGCAGCAGCCCTGCTAGCCCGCAGAGGATACAAAGTGCTAGTCTTAGACCAGGCGATCGTCCCCGGAGGATGCGCTTCCACCTTCAAACGCAAAGGCTTTACCTTCGATGTTGGCGCCACGCAGGTTGCAGGATTGGAACCCGGAGGCATTCACCACCGAATTTTCTCAGAATTAGATATAGAACTTCCCGCCGCGACACCCTGCGATCCCGCTTGTGCGGTGTTTTTGCCGGGAGAAACCGCACCGATTAGCGTGTGGCGAGATCCGCAAAAGTGGCAGGAAGAAAGGCAGCGGCAGTTTCCTGGAAGCGAACCTTTTTGGCAATTATTGTCTGCATTGTTCAAAGCTAGCTGGAAATTTCAAGGGCGCGATCCAGTTTTACCGCCCAGAAACTTCTGGGATTTCTGGCAATTAATTCAAGCAGTTCGCCCCGATACTCTAATTACTTTGCCTTTCACTTTTATGACAGTGGGAGATGCTTTGCGGCTTTGTGGGTTGGGCGACAATTTGCGCTTGAAAACTTTTCTGGATTTGCAGTTAAAATTGTATTCTCAAGTCGATACCGAAGAAACGGCGCTACTTTACGCGGCCACGGCTTTAGGAGTTTCGCAAGAGCCGCAGGGATTGTATCATCTACAAGGAAGTATGCAGGTGTTGAGCGATCAACTTGTAGAGGCGATCGAACGAGACGGCGGCAAAGTCCTGTTGCGGCACACAGTTGAAAGTATTGTCACGGCCAACGGCCAAGCCACCGGTACAGTGATTCGCAATCAAAAAACCGGCGAAGTTTGGACAGAAACAGCCGATCGCATTGTTGCCAACGTGACCGCGCAAAATTTAGTAAAATTGTTGTCAAGCGAGCCGATTATAGAAAATTTAACAGATAATTTAACCGAGAATTTATCTGTTAAATCAGAGAGTTCAGAGACAACAAACAAACTCCCAAATCAAATGGCAGGCTACAAATATCGAGTCGATAAATTGCCGCCCGCATCCGGTGCTTTCGTGATATATTTGGGAGTGCATGAAAGCGCAATTCCAGCAAATTGTCCGCCGCACCTTCAGTTTCTTTACGATTACGACGGCGAGATTGGGGAGAATAATTCATTATTTGTTTCAGTCAGTCATCCGGGTGATGGCCGAGCGCCGAAAGGAATGGCGACAATTATCGCTTCCTCATTTACTGATACTCGAATGTGGTGGAATTCGGTTGATTATGAAGGATTAAAGCAAAAATATACGGTCGGGGCGATCGCGCGTTTGAGCGAATATTTCAATTTGACGCCAGAGTCGATCGTACACCAAGAAGCCGCCACACCCCGCACCTTTGCCCGCTACACAGCGAGAGATAGAGGCGTTGTGGGTGGCATCGGCCAGCGAATACCCACCTTCGGCCCCTTCGGATTTGCCAACCGCACACCAATTAAAAACTTGTGGTTAGTAGGCGACTCCACCCATCCCGGAGAAGGAACTGCCGGCGTTTCCTATTCAGCTTTAACAGTAGTGCGGCAAATGGAAGCCGCCTCTAAAATCTAAGAGGACACAGCAAAGCCGTTTCCCTACACCAAAAATAATTAATCGCGCGAAAGATGTAACTATCGCGCGATTAATTTTAGGGAATAGTCAACAGTCAACAGTCAACCATCATTCCGGTGTCACCGGAATTGATATCAACTACCTTCTCTGACTACTTGATAGAAATCTTTGCGCCCACAGCTTCAAGCTGTTTCTTCATTTCTTCAGCAGCTTCCTTAGCAATAGCTTCCTTAACTGCTTTCGGTGCGGCTTCTACCAAATCTTTTGCTTCCTTCAGGCCCAGACCGGTAATTGCGCGGACTTCCTTCAGAATTGCGATTTTCTTGTCAGCAGGAACTTCTTCCAGCATGACAGTAAATTCAGTTTGCTCTTCTACGGGTTCAGGAGCGGCACCACCACCCATACCAGGCATCATCATCATGCCGCCGACAGGAGCAGCAGCGCTGACGCCGAAAGCTTCTTCAATTTGCTTGACCAATTCAGAAGCTTCGAGCAAAGTCAGAGACTTAAGTTTTTCCAAGATTTCGTCAGTTGCAGTAGACATTCGTTAAACTCCTAGTTCGATTGTAGATTTGGGATTTGGGATTTGAGATTTGCTCATTCATCCTTAGTTTTTCGTCTCCAGTCTTCTATCTATTGCTAAATACTAATGACTGAGGACTAAGGACTAATTACTAATGACTTACACAGATGCGCTTTCTGCTTCTGCTTCTGGTTGCGCTTCTGGTTGTGCTTCTGGTTGTGCTTCTGCTACTACTTCTGCTGAACCGCCGTCTTTTTCAGCATAAGCTTTAAGACCGCGAGCGATCGAAGTAGGAACTTGATTGATACCCACAGCCAACTTGGTTGCGACACCGTTGATAGCGCCAGCAATTTGAGCCATGAGTTGTTCTTTCGACGGCAGATCAGCTAATGCTTTAACATCAGCTTCTTTCAGTACCCGTCCTTCCATCACGCCGCCGCGAAGTTCAGTCTTCTTAGAGACTTTTTGGAATTCTTGGTAAGCTTTAATCGCGCCGCCAATATCTTCTTGGACGAACAGGAACGCCGACGTACCGGTCAGCAATTCTTGTATCGGCTGCCAGGTTTCGTTGCCTTCAACCGCAATTCGCATCAGCGTGTTTTTTGCCACTTGGCAACTGCTGCCTTTCGGACGCAAACGCCGACGCAAATCTGTGATTTCAGCAACAGTTAAGCCCGTGTAGTCGATCACGATCGCCAGTTGAGATTCGCTCAAGGTTTGCTTGAGGTCTGCAATAATCTCATTTTTTACTGCTAAACTTTTGCCCATACTTATTTCACCTCCTTTTAGGATCGAAAACTGCCCACCAAAAACCCCGACCTTAGAGCCGGGGCAGAGAATTAAAAATTAACAAGTCAGAATTAAAAATAGAAAATTTCTAATCTTTGAGTCTTGAGTTTTTATTTCTTCAGCCTCGGCAGGAAATTAAGCGGTCGGCACCTGCGGTCTTCAGCTTATTGATTTTTGATTAGGCTATCATCAGAAGGCAGAGATTAGCAAGGGTCTGGCGTAAGTCTTGTGAGAGATTTACACAGACAGCCGAAGCTGTCTTTTACCTTCTGCCTTCTGCTTAATTCTTTCTACGCAGCATCAAGTTTGGTATCGCGCAGAGCACTGATATCGACTTCGATCGACGGGCCCATTGTTGCCGATACGTACAAACTGCGCCAGTAGCGACCTTTAGCACCAGAAGGACGGTTGCGGTCAACAGTTTCTTGCAAAGCATGAAGGTTGACGAGCAAATCTTCCGCTGAGAAAGCTGCCTTGCCAAACATAACATGAACGATGCCAGTTCGATCGGCACGGAATTCTAGTTTACCACCTTTAAACTCGTTAATCGCCTGAGCAATGTCAGTCGTCACCGTGCCACCTTTCGGAGAAGGCATCAAACCGCGCGGGCCCAACAACCGACCCAATTTTGCCACCAACGGCATCACGTCTGGGGTAGCAATCAGGCAATCGAAGTCCATCATGCCCTTCTGAATTTCATCGATCAACTCTTCCGAACCAGCAATATCCGCGCCGGCATTCAGAGCTTCTTTAACTTTTTCGCCCTTAGCAATCACCGCAATTCTGACTACTTGACCAGTTCCTTTTGGTAGCGATACAGTTGTCCGCAACTGTTGGTCAGTATATTTCGGGTCAATTCCCAAACGGATGTGAGCTTCAGCAGCTTCGCCAAACTTAGCGGTTGCTGTTTCTTTCAAAAGTTGCAGAGCTTCCAGCGGTAGATAAGGTCTGTCTTCAACTTTCTTTTGAAGTTCTTGCAGTCTTCGCGATACTTTCTTTGCCATTGTTATCTCCTGGGGTCAGTCGATTTTAGATTTTAGATTTTAGATTTTAGATTGAACCTATCGGACAATCTTAAAATCTACCCGTTTTCGGTTACTAGCGAAGCTTTGCTTCTCCCCCTGAACCGATCGATTTTGGATTTTAGATTGAAGATTTTACCTTCAAAATCACGAATTTTGGATTAGCAATTTGGAACTTGGACTAGGAAAAATCTTCCTTCTTCCTTCTTCCTTCTTCCTTCTTCCTTCAATCCGCGATCGCCACGCCCATGTTTTTAGCCGTTCCTGCCACAATTTTCATAGCAGCCTCAACATCATTAGCATTGAGGTCAGGCATTTTGGTTTCAGCGATTTCTCGTAACTGAGCCTGTGTAATCGTCCCTACTTGCTTGCGGTTAGGTTCTCCCGAACCCTTAGCAATGCCAGCGGCTTTTTGAATCAAAACCGACGCCGGCGGAGTTTTGAGAATAAACGTAAAACTGCGGTCTTCAAAAACCGAAATTTCTACCGGAACCACCAGACCTGCTTGGTCTGCGGTTCTAGCATTGTACTCCTTGCAAAACATCATAATATTGACGCCGTGCTGACCCAGAGCTGGGCCGATCGGAGGAGCTGGGTTGGCTTTTCCCGCCGTAATCGCCAACTTAATTACTGCAACAACTTTCTTTGCCATTAGTTAGTTCTGTTTCTGAACCTGATTGAACTCCAATTCTACAGGCGTATCGCGCCCAAAAATCGAGAGTAAAACTTTGAGCTTGTTTCGTTCCGGGCTAACTTCAATCACATCACCTTCAAAATCCTTAAATGGCCCGGAAAGTACCACAACGTGGTCTCCAGTAGACATCGATACTTTGACAACTGGTTCTGATTCCTGAGCGTTTCTGAAGATCCGTTCTACTTCCGAATGACTCAGAGGTAGCGGTTTGACGTGACCCCTGCCGCGCCCGTAGCGGCGTTTCTGCTCTGCCCCGACAAAATTAATTACATTCGGGGTATTCTTGATCACCTGCCACGTATCCTCGTCCATAAACATACGGATGAGTACGTAGCCGGGAAAGATTTTTTCATCTGACTGCCGCCTGGAACCGTCTTTGCCGACTTTGATTGCCGGAGTTTGCGGAATTTCGACTTGAACGATGCGATCGGCAACATCCAAAGTTTGAATCCGCTGCTGCAAGTTTGCCTTCACGCGCTTTTCGCAGCCAGAGGCAACTTGAACAGCATACCAACGAGCATCAATCTCCGGCACCTCTGGCGATGCTGCCTGTCCCGTCGCTTCTGTGGAATACTCAGATTCTTCTGATGCAAAAGTCATGGCCCAAACACCTTTCCCGCGCCCCAGTTAAAGAAATTATCCACCAAATAGATCAGGCTTGCTGAGAGGATTACCATCAAAAGCACGGCCAAAGACTCGCTGATTAGCTGCTGCCTGCTGGGCCAAACCACTTTGTCGAGTTCTTCTCTAGTTTCCTTAAAAAAACCCGCAGGGTCAAACCCAGGCGCCGTTATTTCTTGAGTTTCTTGAGCTTCGTCTTTTTTCGCCACGATTTAATCCCCCTTGCGATTTTAGATTTTAGATTTTAGATTTTAGATGGTGTGAGTGGCCCGCGGCTCTCAGATTTCGTGACACTAACCACTTACGCCCAAGTCCCAAATCTCAAATCTAAAGCCACGACTTTTTTACAAGCCCAACCAATCAACGGCGTAAATGCCGATCGCCGAAACCGATGATCGAGAAGCCACACCGAGCATTTGTTGATGGCATTTTTTGCGAACCGCCCACAAAAATTAATTCTACCCGAAAGTTTGCGGTTTTGACTGTTGCCAGCCAATAGTCCGGGCGCTTTCGGGCAGAATTTAAAGTTTGGTGATTCAGCGCGCCCTGGAGGACTTGAACCCCCGACATCAGGTTTTGGAGACCTGCGTTCTACCAACTGAACTAAGAGCGCACAGGTGAGGTTGCTGAAATTCGCTTAACCTCTAGATTTCTATTTTAACACAGTGCGCTCGTAAATGGGAAACTTTTTTTGAAATTTTTTAATTTCCCATGAACCATGAACCAAAGGGAAGCTGGGTGCATTCCTACAGGGAGCGATCGAACCGCTGTTTGACGCGAGTAGCTTTGCCCACCCGATCGCGCAGGTAGTAAAGTTTTGCTCTGCGGACTTTCCCGCGGCGCATCACTTGGATCGTCGCGATGCGGGGCGAGTGAATCAAAAACACCCGTTCCACTCCGACGCCCTGAAACACGCGGCGGACGGTGATTGTTTCATTAATCCCGCCGTTACGCATGGCAATCACAGTCCCTTCATAGGGCTGAACCCGTTCTTTGTTACCCTCTTTAATTCTTACGCCGACTCGCACTGTGTCGCCGACGTAAATTTCGGGGAGAACTTTGCTGAGTTCTACCTTGACTCTATTTATTTCTGCCGTCTCGATAGAACGGATTATTTCTGCGCCTTTCATCGGATTTACCAAAACTCACAATCCCTTATCATATATCGAAATGCCCGTTTTATGTCAAAAAATTTCTATGTTAGATACCTCTGGGGTCGTATTTCTGCAACTAGGGGCAATGGCCGCACTGGCCTTGTACGTCGCCGCCAATTTGGGGGCCAACGATGTCGCTAACTCGATGGGGACATCAGTAGGCTCGAAGGCTCTAACGCTGCGGCAGGCAATAATTGTTGCAGGCATACTGGAGTTTTCCGGCGCAGTGCTGTTTGGGCAAGGAGTTTCCGAAACTCTGGCAACAGGAGTTGTGAATGCACAAGTGTTCGCCACCCAACCGCAAGTATTTTTAATCGGGATGGTGTCAGTGCTGATAGCTTGCGGGATATGGCTGCAAATTGCTACCAGTCGAGGTTTGCCGGTTTCTTCATCCCATGCAGTGGTGGGTGCGATCGCGGGTTTTAGCTGTGTTGCAGCCGGAGTTAATGCGGTTGATTGGCGAACCATCGGCACCATCTCCCTAACTTGGCTGGCGACACCTGTTGCCAGCGGTGCTTTAGCAGCGCTATTTTACAGTGTCGTGAAGTATTCGATTCTCGATCGACCAGATCCTCTATCTCAAATGCGCGAGTGGATACCTTGGCTGAGTGCAGCAATGCTGAGCGTATTTGGGATAATTGTACTGCCGTCTGTTGTGGATGTTGCTTTGGTGCAGACAGGGGCGATCGCCGCCGCGCACGATCGATTTGGCTGGAATCTGCCAATTCACGATATTGTCATTGGCATCGGGAGTATGGGGGCGATCGGCCTCACACTCACTAGCTGGAAAAAATTAGAATCAGTTGAGAAGGAAGAAGGTTCGGCAGCGGATTTTGTAACGGATGTAACGGATGTAACGGATGCAAGGAATAAGAAAGAGGGAATATTTTCCCAATCTCCCACTCTCCCCCTCTTCCCCTCTCCCCCTCCCCGCCACTCTCCCATCGAGCAACAAATGGCGAGATTTCAAGTCTTAAGCGCCTGTTTTGTAGCATTTTCCCACGGTTCCAACGACGTAGGCAATGCCGTTGCTCCCCTAGCTGCGATCGCCTACATCCGGCGCACAGGTTCCTTTCCCTCAGGAGATTTCAGCGTTCCCCTGTGGATTTTAGTCCTCGGAGGCGCAGGAATAGTCATCGGTTTAACTATCTGGGGTAAAAATGTAATTGCCACAGTCGGCGAAAAGATCATCGAACTCCAACCAAGCGGCGGATTTTGCGCGGAATTAGCCACAGCCACCACAGTCTTGCTAGCATCCCGCTTCGGTTTGCCAGTTTCCACATCCCACGCTTTAGTCGGTGCAGTCGTCGGAGTCGGGCTGATCAAAGCTTGGAAAACAGTACGCTTGCAAACTTTGCTGTCCATTGGTTCGGCTTGGCTGGTGACAATTCCGATCGCAGCAGGTTTGGGTGCTATCATCTTCAGCATCGCGCAATGGATTGTGCGATTTTAGATTTTAGATTGAGGCATTTCAGAACAGTCAACTGCCGACTAATCCTTCTGATTGCCTCGGTTGGGATAAACTCGCGAAGGCAAAAGTTTCCAAGCCCCAGCATCTGCACCCCAGTTGCGAAAAATCTTCACAGACGCGAAAATTTTAGCGAAACGCCAATTATAGCAACGCTTCCAGTCAGGAGGCCACTGGGCGGTTTCGTCAGCGGCTTGCAAAGCTCTGACTTCAGCTTCGAGTGCTGCGGCGTGGCGCTGCATGATGATTTCTAGTTGCAAAAAGTGTTCTTCGGGCGATCGCAATTTTTTTACATCCTAACTACAAACGTGATAAAGCGTATTCCTGTACCGTAGGGACACGGCATTGCCGTGTCCCTTTAGTCTCATAAAACTCTGAGGACTTTAGTCCTCACTACAAACGTGATAAAGATTATTTTATTCGACACACAAGCACGCGGGTTCCTCAATCACTTAATTCCTCCTCAAAGCAATGCTTCAGCTTTTGAGCCAACACCTCAACGTTAGGCTTTCTCAACATAGTAAGATGATTCCCAGGAGCTCTAATCACCTCTACTTTTTCCGTCGTTAATTCGCTCCAACCAAGAGTCGGATCTTGATGACTCATGCTTAGCTGTTCCCTCGATCTAAACAGAGTAATTCGCTGCGGATAAATTTTCGGTACATAGCTGATAGTTGCTTGACTGTTAGCCTGAAATACAGTAAACATCGAAGGAATTGCCAGCTCGCGCCAGCTCCGTTCTTTTGACTCTTGAGATAGGATGCTAACCATAATAGCCTGTTTCCAATTCCAGCGATGCCAAAAATTAGCTACTAGATTAAGCATCTTATTTAATTTAGGAAACCTGGCAGCAATACCGCCAACTTGAACATTTTCCCCAGCAGCCACCAAGCGAAAATAATCTACTACAAAAGGCCAGATAGAGCGCGAAACAGTAGTCAGAATAAACTTGCAACCGTCCCAAAAAGAAGGTTTGTTAGCAGAAACCGGAGCTAAAGTATCCAGCACAGCAAGTAAAGCCACTTCATCCCCCGCTGCGAGCAACTGTTGAGCCATCTCAAAAGCAACCAAACCTCCAAAAGACCAGCCTCCTAAAAAATAAGGCCCTTTTGGTTGAACGGTACGCAAGGCTGCGATGTAGTCAGTCGCCATGTCTTCAATGCTAGTTAGCGGAGAACTTTCGCCGTCAATACCCTTTGGTTGCAGCCCGTAAAACGGTTGATTTTCTCCTAGCTGAAATGCTAACTCGACATAAGGAAACACGACGCCAAAGATGGGATGAACGCAGAAGAACGGGGGATTTTTACCGCGAGGCTTAATTGCAACTAAAGGCGACCATTCCAGAGAATTTGTTTCTGAAGATAGCGAATCGGCTAAACCTTCAATTGTCGGATTTAAAAAAAGAGCAGACAGCGGCAATTCGCGCTGAAATTGCTGGTTAATCTCATTGATGAGGCGGATTGCCAGCAGCGAATCTCCACCCAAATCGAAGAAGTTATCGCGAATGCCAACGCACTCTGCGTTGAGGATTGTGGCCCAAATTTGGGCGAGGGTTGACTCGGTTGGTGTGCGAGGTGCAATGCAGCTTTTATCTATTGAATTGGTAGTTAGATTTCCCGGTGCAGGTAGGCGCAGGCGGTCAATTTTGCCATTGGGAGTTAGGGGCAGAAAATCCATCGCCACAAAAGCACTGGGAATCATGTAATTGGGCAGTTGTTGTTGTAGAAATTTGCGTATTTCCCCTGGATTAAGCGTCTGATTGTGATTGGGGACGACATAAGCAACTAGGCGTTTGTTGCCCGACAAATCATCCACAGCAACCGCCGCTGTTTCTTTGACTGCTGGATGCTGAACCAGCAGCGCTTCAATTTCTCCCAATTCTATTCGATAACCGCGAATTTTTACCTGTTCGTCAGTGCGGCCTAAAAACTCAATATTGCCGTCGGGAAAATAGCGAGCTAAGTCACCAGTTTTATAAATTCGTTCTCCTGCTTTCTGGCTAAAGGGATTAGCAATAAATCGCTGGGCGGTTAATTCGGGGCGGTTCAGGTAGCCTCGCGCCAATCCGCTGCCGCCGATGTACAATTCACCGGGAATTCCAACGGGTACAGGCTGTAAATTTTTATCTAAAATATAGAGTTGAGTGTTAGCTATTGGGCGGCCGATGGGCGGTTTTTTGCGTGAAGCGAAGCTATCCCGCAGGGAATCGCCAATTTCGGCCAAACTTGACCAGACTGTCGCTTCTGTAGGGCCGTAAGCGTTAAAAAATCTGCGCATGGAAGCCCAGCGTTTAACAATATCCGGGGAACAAGATTCGCCAGCACAGATGATTGTTTGCAGTGCGGGAAGTTCGGCGTTTGGAAGGACAGCTAGCAGCGAGGGCGGGAGGGTAGCGTGGGTAATAGCATTGTCCTGCAAAAATTGGATTAATGTTTGTCCGGGCAACAAAGATTCTTTCTTGGCTGAGTAAAGTGTTGCTCCGGTTCCCAATGCCATGACAATCTCAAAAATTGAGGCATCAAAACTCAGGGATGCAAATTGCAAAATGCGGTGATTTGAGTTTAAGTTAAAAACTTCAAGTTGAGCTAGGGCTAAGTTGTAGAGTCCCCGATGTTCGATTAAAACGCCTTTGGGTTTTCCGGTTGAACCAGATGTGTAAATGACGTAGGCTAGGTTTTCTGGTAGGATATTTGTAGTTTGGTTTTCTGGGCTTTGTTGGGCGATAATTTCTCTGTCGGAGTCCAAACACACTACTGAAAAAACTCCGTAATTTTCCGGCTGCGTCAAGTTTTTGGCTAAGTGCTGCTGAGTTACCAAAATCGACACCTGAGCATCTTCTAACATGAAGTTAAGCCGCTCTTGAGGATAAGTTGGATCTAAAGGCAGGTAGGCTGCGCCTGCTTTGATAATGCCTAGCAATCCGACGATCGCATCTAAGGAACGTTCTACACAAAGCCCCACTAAAACTTCTGGTGCTGCTCCCAATTGCTGCAAGTAACGTGCAAGTTGGTTGGCTCGGCTATTGAGTTGGCGGTAGGTTAACTGCTGGTTTTCAAAGACGGCGGCGACAGCATGGGGATCACGCGCGACTCGATCTTCAAATAGCTGATGGAAACACTGGTTTTGCGGATAATCTCTCTGAGTGTCATTCCAATCGATTAATAATTGCTGGTATTCTGGCGCTGTCAGCAAAGCTAAGTCGCTGAGGTGCTGTTTGGGATTGGCAACAATGGCTTCAAGCAGCGTTTGGAAATGTCCCGCCATGCGCGCAATTGTGCCGCTATCAAATAAGTCTGTGCTGTAGACAAATTGCCCTTGAATACTTCCTGCATTTTCCCACAAGTGGCACTCTAAATCTAGCTTGGCGGTTCCCGCGTCAAAGTCGATCGCCTCTCCAACGATTCCCGGCAATTCTAGCGCTGCTACAGGAGTGTTTTGCAGGGTGAAACTAACTTGAAATAGGGGGTTGCGGCTCAACTCGCGATCGGGGTGCAATTCCTCAACCAACTTCTCGAAGGGCAAATCTTGGTGCGCGTAGGCTGCCATTGCGACGTTTTTCACCCGATGCAATAATTCCCGAAAAGTTGGGTTTCCTGATAAATCTGCACGCAGCACCAAACTGTTGACAAAAAAACCGATTAATGCTTCTATTTCGCTCAGGTTGCGATTGGCGATCGGCGTTCCTACTGCAATATCTACTTGTCCTGTATAGCGGTACAGTAAAGTTTGAAAAGCGGCTAGTAGAGTAATAAATAAAGTCGCGCTTTCTTGCTGGCTCAATGACTTTAGCGCCTCGCTCAAAGCAGGTGATAGTGTTATAAATTGTTTAGCGCCGCGGTAGGATGGAACGGCAGGTCTTTGCCTGTCTGTTGGTAGATTGAGTGCCGTAATTCCGTTTAACTGCTGCCGCCAATAAGCTAACTGCGTTTCTAATACTTCGCCCTGCAACCATTGGTGCTGCCATTCTGCAAAGTCGGCGTACTGCACGGGCAGTGCTGGTAAGTGCGAGCTCCCATTTTTTACAAATGCTGTGTAAAGCGTTCCCAGCTCTCGAATTAGCACTCCAATCGACCAACCATCAGCCACAATATGATGTAAATTCAGCAACAATATATGTTCTGTTTCACTCAGTTGTAACAGCGTTACTTTGAATAACGGCCCGGCGGCTAAATCGAAAGGGCATTGCGCTGCATCAGTTGCGAGTTGCAGCGCTGCGGTTTCCTGCTGAGTTGGCGAGAGATTTTGTAAGTCAATTGTGGGGAGGGATACGGTTAAAAAGGGAGCAATAACTTGTACGAGTTCCCCTTCCAAAAGCGTAAAAGTAGTGCGTAAAGTTTCGTGCCGCTGCACAATTTCATTGAAGGTTTGCTCTAAAGCTCTTAAGTTGAGCGAACCTGTTAAGCGGAGCGCTGTTGAAACATTATAGAAAGGATTACCCGGTGCTAATTGATTGAGGAACCAAAGCCGCTGCTGAGCAAACGATGCTGGAAATACAAAAACTTCTGTTTCTTGCTGCATATTTATCGAAATTGCATCCTGTTCAACAGCCATCCTTTTCATTTACCTTCTCGATTCAACATCTTGCCCAAGCCAAAAACCATCTTAAAACTATCAGCGTTTATCAGCGTTAATCTGCCCTTCATCTGCGGTTGCTCTATCAATCAAAAATTCATGCAATAGGTCCATTAAAAGACGATAGCTTCCGCCGCCGACTATCGCGCGAAATCGGCACTAAAGCCGGAGCATCACTTTTAGCATTCTTATCTTTCAAACTCTCAACAATCTTAGATAATTCTGCAATTGTCGGCGCTTCAAACACGCTGCGCAAAGGCAACTCAACCCCGCAAGCATCTCGCACTCTAGAAACAAGCTGAGTCGCCAGCAGCGAATGGCCTCCTAATTCAAAGAAATTGTCCCGGATACCCACTCGCTTTATCCCCAAAACCTCAGCCCAAATTTTCACTAAAACTTCCTCAATAGAAGTATGAGGCGCAACATAACCGCCAGCCCATTCTAACTTAATCGGCTCCGGTGCAGGCAAAGCGAGGCGATCGACCTTTCCGTTAGCCGTCACCGGTAGCGACTCCAGCACCACAAAAGCCGACGGAACCATATATTCCGGCAGTTTTTCTGCTAGATAAGCCTGCAACTGTGGCACTAATTTACGCGCTGCTTTAGCTTGTAAGGGATTGTTAGCATAAGAGCGCCAAGGACGCAAGTTATCGCTTCTGGTTTCTCGCACAAAATCTCTAGTTTCGCCCCGTGCAAACACTACATCGTAGCGCCCTTGACTGTCGGAACTAGACCAACTAATGTTAACATTATACGGAACTTCCAAAGCATACCACGCTTCGGGATCTACTCCTAAATCCTCGACTTTTTCCACGGCTTTCTGCAACTGACCTGCTGTTGGAAATTTATCGACAACAGACAGCAACTCTGCCGCCTTAACTGCTGCCGTTACCCGCGCATTAGGCACATTAGCAATTCTTAAAACATCGAGTTGATTTTCCCCTAATATTTGTTGCACCTTGGTAACAGTCAGATTCTGATTTACAGCCGACCAATCCAGCCGTTTTTCTGCGAGCCACTCCCCTTTTTGCGATGATTTTGGCCGTGCTGTTTCAGACGCAATATGCAAAATAGCATTGTACCGAAAATCAGTTAACTCATTGTGAAGACTACCGCGAATTAATTGAATCTCTACGCCGCCAATCTGCGGAAAGCGGTGCTTTAATGCGCCAAAAAAATCTGGATCAATAACTAACTCTGTTTCTTGAAAAATTTGCATTTGTACTCGCTGCTGCAACTGTTCGCCCGCGAGAGAAGGTTCGGCTTGATACAGTTGTACTGAAGTGTGAAAAGCTGCCAGCAACGGCAAGCTGCGGACATCTCCGATGAATATAAAGCCGCCGGGGGCAGTTGCTTTCACCGCACCTTCTAGCACCTGCACGAGATAGTCGATAGTCGGGAAATATTGCACGACTGAGTTGAGAATTACTGCGTCAAAAGCTGCTGTCTCTACTCCTTCAAAGTCGGTCGCCATTTTCTGAAGCAGCGTTACATTAGCTAAGTGTTGATTTGCCAAGTGCGGCCGAATATAGTTGAGCGAAATAGGTGAAAAGTCGGTTCCGCAATATTGAGTGCAGCGAGGGGCAATTTGGAACAGCAACAAACCTGTGCCGCAGCCAATTTCTAAGACTCGGCTAGGCTGCAAAGCTAAAATTTGGGCGGCTTGATTGTTCGCCCAGTCGCGCATCTGTTCTGCTGGGATTGGCTGATTAGTATAACTGCTATTCCAGCCGACAATATTAAATGTTGGATCTGACTCAACAGCAGGTTGATTGTAAGTTTCATTGTAGAGCATTTGCCACTGCAAAACCTGTTCGTCCTGCAATTGCATTATTTGGTTTTTTTCGCGGGCAACGCTATATTCTGGATTCAGGGCAATATAAGCTACTAAACGTTTATCTCCCTGTCCATCTTCCGAAGCTATTGCTACAGTTTGCTGCACGGCAGGATGTTGAGTTAATACTGTCTCGATTTCTCCTAATTCGATGCGGAAACCGCGAATTTTTACTTGTTCGTCAATGCGTCCTAAAAATTCAAGGTTGCGATCGGCTCTGTAGCGCACTAAGTCGCCGGTTTTGTAAATCCGCTCTCCTGAATTTGGTTTAAAAGGATTGACAATAAAGCTTTGTGCGGTTAAATCTGGGCGGTTGAGGTAGCCGCGGGCGAGTCCGTTTCCGCCGATGTACAATTCGCCAACAACCCCCATTGGTACTGGCTGCAAATATTTGTCTAATATGTAGATTTGAGTGTTAGCAATGGGGCGGCCAATTGTCGGGGCGATGTCTGTTTGCTCTGTTGCAGGAATATAACCGGAAGTTGTGACGACGGTATTCTCGGTTGGACCGTAATTATTTACTAGCTTAAATGGATGGGATTTTAAAGGATGTTGTTGCAGTTTTTCGCCGCCTGCGAGCAAGATTCGCAACGCTGTTGTTTGAGGCCAATCTAATAACAAAACTTTCTCGGCTAAAGGTGTTGGCAAAAAGCTAATTGTAATTGCTTTTGATACTAACCAGTTTTGCAGTTTTTCAGGATCTCGCCTGATGTCATCTTCTGGAAAGTAGATGCTAGATCCGGCGGCGAGATAAGGCCAAATTTCCCACCCGCAAGCATCAAAGCCGATCGCTGCAATTTGCGTTGCTCGATCGCCCGCTGACACCCCAAACTCTCTTTGATGCCAAAAAACGAGATTTAACAAGCTCCCGTGCTCAATTTCAACTCCTTTCGGCTTTCCCGTGGACCCGGAGGTGTAAATCGCGTAAACCAGATTTTCGGCTGTGGCTGCGCTGGTGGGATTGTCGGCGATTTCTTGGGAAATCATCTCCCAGTCTGTGTCTAGAAAAACAACCCTTGGATGGTGAATTTTATCATCTGACTGTGTTTCTAAATTTTGCACTTCGCCATCATCCACCAGGGAATAAATTCCCTGGCTCATAGCTGAAGTCGGCTTCAGCCGACTGGAAACTTGTCCTCCTTCAGTCGTCTTTAGACGACTTTCGCTATTAGACAGGGAATTTATTCCCTGGCGGGTAAGCAATACTGACACTTGAGCATCTTTTAGCATAAAGCTCGATCGCTCAGCAGGATAACTCGGATCTAAAATTAAGTAAGCTCCTCCCGCTTTCAGGATACCCAACATCCCCACGATCAGATCGAGCGATCGCCCGCAGCAAAGTCCGACTAAAACTTCCGCAGCAACCCCCATTTTTTGCAAATAACGTGCTAGTTGGTTGCTGCGGAGATTTAGCTCTCGATAGGTGACTCGCTCCTCTCCAAATACCAGCGCCACCGCATCCGGTGTCCGATCCGCCTGCATTTCAAATAGCTGATGGATGCACAAATCTTGCGGATAATCCGCCTGAGTATTGTTGCATTCAACTAACAACTGATAGCGCTCTTGGGCGCTCAAATATTCCAAGTTGGCAATTCGCTGTTCGGGATTTGTAACAATGCTTTCTAACAAGGTTTGAAAATGCCCGATCAGGCGGGTAATCGTAGCTTCATCAAATAAATCGGCGCTGTAAATAACCATGCCGCTGATGCCCTCTGAGCTATCAACCCACAGCTTATTGCTGGGCGATTGGTTGCTTCCCGAACTGTTGGGCGATCGCTCCCACAAATGAAACTCCAAATCAAACCGCGCTGTACCCACATCTAACTGCTGCGGGCTGAGTGTTAATTCTGGCAATTCTAACCGATTCCCCGGCGCGTTTTGCAGCGCAAACGCCACCTGAAATAAGGGATTTTGGTTCAACGCGCGATCGGGATGCAGTTCTTCTACTAACTTCTCAAACGGCAAATCTTGGTGAGCGTAAGCTCCTAATGCTACCTCTTTGACTCGGTTTAAAAGTTCCCGAAAAGTTGGATTTCCCGACAAATCTGTACGCAGCACCAAACTATTGACAAAAAAACCGATTAATGCTTCAATTTCACTGCGGTTGCGATTGGCGATCGGCGAACCTACCACAATATCTTCTTGCTGGGCGTAATGGTAAAGCAACGTTTTAAAAGCTGCCAGCATTGTCATAAACAGCGTCACTCCTTCGCGCTGGCTCAACGTTTCTAAAGCCTCGCTCAGTTGTTTTGGCAGTTGCAAAAATTGCCTTTTGCCTCGGTAACTTTGAATTGCTGGCCGGGGTCGATCCGCAGGCAAATTTAGCATAGAAATGCCGTTTAACTGCTGTCGCCAGTAAGCAAGCTGCGTTTCTAAAACTTCCCCTTGCAGCCATTCGCGCTGCCATTTGGCAAAATCAGCATACTGGATCGACAAATCCGGTAAAGGCGAAGGTTTTTCGCTAGCAAATGCCGTGTAAAGTGCGCCTAATTCCTGAATAAGCACTCCGATAGACCAACCATCGGAGACAATGTGGTGCATATTCAGCATTAATAAATATTCGGCATCATCTAACTGCAATAATGTGACTCGCAGCAACAAGTCATTGGACAAATTGAAAGAGCGTTGAGCTTCCTGGGCGGTGAGCCTGTTTGCTTCATTTTGTCGATATTCCTTTGGCAAGTTTCGCAAGTCCACTACATTAATCGGAAGATGGAAAGCAGCACCTATTCTCTGAACATGTTGCCCCGAAACTACTGCTAAAGTCGTGCGTAAAGCTTCGTGGCGGCGCACAATTTCATTGAAGGTTTGTTGCAGCGCCGAAAAATTGAGCGAACCTGTCAAACGCAATGCTGCAGGAACATTATAAAAAGGATTGTTCGGTACTAATTGGTCGAGAAACCACAAGCGCTGCTGTGCAAAGGAAAGCGGTAGATTTCCGTCCCGCCCCATCGGAACAATCGGTGTAGGAGTGAAACTAGAAGTACGATTAGCTGCTTTTAAAAAGGAAATAATTTCTGCTTTTTTCTGAGAAATTTCGGCGCGCAGTTCGGGTGTAATAATTCCTTCTGGAGCGTTGCAGCGCAGGCGATATCCCTCAACAAAAATATTAATATCTAAACTGCGAAGGTAAGATAAAAACTCAACTAACTCCACCGTGACAGAATCTCTGGCATTTGGCGATGAACTCGATATTTTTGGATCGGGCATTTTGAGTCATCCTGTCATTAACTTGGGCAAATCAATAAAATAAATTCTACCAGCGCACAAATTAAGAGCTTAACTGATCGCTTGCTTACTGTGGCCTAACCTGAGTATGATTCTGTGTGAATCCGCAACCAAAATCCTACCCAAGGTTTCAGCTTATGCCGTTCATGCCTTTCAATTTCCTGTTCCTATGGCTGGTGGGACTGCTGTCCATCGGGGTACTTGGCGGAGGTATATACATTATTTACGAATGGTACATCGGCGCACTTGTAGGGATTTCCTACTTAGTCAGCGGAGTATTGATGCTTCTTTGGTCTGTTGGTGGGCGCTTGATCAGTTTGCCACTGTTCCGCCGCCCCGGTGCTGATGAACCCAAGCCGACGCGGACGGGTACGGTTCAGCGAGTAGAGAGGCCTGATGGCACTATTTTACAAGTAGAATTCTACGGCCCAGAGGACGGACAGCCGATTATCCTCTCACACGGTTGGGGGCCGAATAGTATGGTTTGGTATTACGCGAAACGGCAACTAAGCGATCGCTACCGAGTGATTGTTTGGGATCTTCCAGGTCTAGGAAAATCCACTCGACCAAAAAACAGCGACTACTCCCTAGAAAAATTTGCCCGCGATCTCGAAGCCGTCATTGCCATAGCAGGAACTAAACCTGTTATCCTACTCGGACACAGCATGGGCGGCATGATTTCTCTAACATTCAGTCGGCTTTTCCCAGAACTTCTCGGTAGTCGAGTAGCTGGTTTAATTCTGGTAGATACCACTTATACTAATCCCGTCAAAACCGCTATTTTTAGCGGCTTATTACGCGCTTTGCAGAAGCCGCTGCTTCAACCTCTGCTCTACCTCACCATAGCTCTTGAACCCATTATGTGGGGAATGACTTGGCTGAGCTATCTCAATGGTTCACTTTACATCAGTGTAGAAGTATCGGGATTTAAAGGCACTGAAACGCGGGGTCAATTAGATTTCTCAGCTTTCTTATCAGCCTTGGGCTCTCCCGGCGTTCTCGCTCGCGGCACACTGGGAATGCTCAAATTTGACGAAACAAAAACTTTGCGATCAATTGACATTCCTGTGTTGGTGATCTGCGGCGATTCAGATATCGCCACTACCCCCCCAGCTAGCCTGCGAATGAAAGCAGAATTACCTCAAGCAGAGCTAGTTACTATAAAACGAGGAGGACACATGGCATTAATCGAGCACAACCAGCAGTTTGCCGAAGCTGTCAGAGCATTCTGCACTGAAGTTTCGTGACTAAAAATGTGAGTTAAAATCCTGTAGGTTGTGGCTGGGGATACCTTAAAATTCGGCGTTGCACAATTTGATGATGATTCTTGTGGGGTGTCCCGCCTTCTGTGAAAATACACGCCTTCGGGCGGGACGCCCAGGTGCATCTCAATGAATGCAGATACATCAAGCTGAAAGTTGACCATTAAGATAAGCACAGCGAAGAGAAAAGATAGAGGAAACACTCTCGATATTCCACGCTCGCCCCGATAGTTTCACCCAAGCTTCCAATTCGTTTAATCGTTGATTCAACGGCAGGGTAAACGCATCTTAACTGGAACCCAAAATATGCTACAGTTAAATCCGACTAAAATTCAATGTACTTCGTTGTAGTTTATGGGTTTTATCAAGGGCAAGAGGTTTTAGTAAAGCTGTAAATTTTCAACAAAAGCAAACTGATTCATTGCCTTCGATGTTTTTTTAATACCAGTTTTTTAGAACATTTTGCCAATTTGAATAACCCGAGAATAGAAAGAAGTAAAGAACATTTAATCAAAGAGGTAGATTCATCATTTTCTACTTTATTTTTAATGTCCTGCAAGCAACCTTACCAGCGCATAGGCAGCCCCACCCTTTAGCAGCTCATCCATCTAATAAACGAGCCTCACTCACGATCCGAATCGATCACTCTCTTTTTCGGCGTTTCAACAAGCACAGAAATCACGAGCAAACTTAGCCCAATGATTTTAATCAAGGCGTTGACTGCGTGTGCATACTCCCATTGGTCACGATACCGCGTCCAATCTGCTGGAACGGGATTCGTCAACCATTGGGCGAATTCAGCATTCATTGGCGCAACAAACATGATCCAACTCACAAACCCCAGCACCAAAAGAATTGCTCCGCCCAACGTCCAGTAAAAACTTGAACCATGTTTGCGAACAAGAAATGCCAGCACGATTGCTGTCAAAATCGCTGTAACTTCAAAAACTGCGCCGACTGAGCCAAACAACTTATAAACATTTTCAAAGACCGTTACTCTCACCCAAAGTTGCTGGTCAAACTGCATTCTTTGCGGCAACTCTAGCAAATGTGTCATAGACAAACTCAGACTAAATGAAGCCAGCATCAGTTTTATGAATCGCCACGCTCGTATAAATGTCATGTTGTTTTGCCCTAAAGCATATACAGCGTTTCCCGCTGTTATGAGGTACAGTAGCAGCAATTAGCAAACCAATTTCTTAAATGTTTAGGGTTCATT
>NZ_JAUBOY010000020.1:0-22992 GCF_036700465.1 Microcoleus sp. T3_A4
GAGATTGCACTCACTTTTTTCACTTCTCTATTTTATTGCGATCGCATTCCTCTTTAAAAACTGTCCGGAGTATTGATAAAAATACAACCGAGGATTTAAATTCAACCACAAGTAACGACACAGAAAATATAGAAGCTTATTTCATGGACCAACAAGAGAAACAATATGTTGAATTTATTTCACTAATTAGCAATCCAGAAAAACTAAACCTTACAAATTTGACCCAAAATCCTTTTACTATGAAATTATCTACTTGCGAAGAAATTGCGGTCGCCAAAATTAAACAAACTAATTTTGAAGTCATAGATAAAATAATTGAAATTATCCAAACTAATAAAGATAGCATATTGTGCTATATGTGTATTGAAATATTACTCAAAATTGAAACATTATTAAAACAATCGATTGTTGAAAAATTAGTAAACTTAATTGTCAATTTAAAAGACCCTGGAATTCAATGTTCTGTTGCCACAGGATTAAAAGAAATTACTCACAAAGCACAACTAAAAAGGTTAGTTTTTGGTCTAAAGGATTATGTAGAAGATGCAGTTGCTAAGTCAGACCCTTATTTATATATAATTGCTTATTCAGTGCTGTGGCATTGTGCTAATCACTTGAGTTATACGGAATTTTATGACGCTTGTTGTGTTCAACAATCCTGTACTGACTTAGAGGCATTTGAAAACATCTCTATTGCTAACTCTTCTACTCCTCAACTCCTCCTCAACAAAGTTGAGCAATCTTCAGTTCTTCAGTCTGCGGTTTCCCATAATGAAGAACTAGATCGAGCAGTACAACTGATTTGTATTGATGGTAGCGAATTTAACCCTCTAGATAATCCTGCCACTGATATCTATATCCAAATGGTAGAGCAAGGTTGTCCAGAACGACAAGAAGGAACACCCACAACTATGCCACTGCTCAAAGCCTATTGGCGACTGAATTTGAGAAACCTAGAAAAACGAGTTGCTTTGGTGTTCTACAACTCTAAAATCGATCGCGAATTCACCGAACCTTTTCTAACTGCACTGAGTGCTTTTGGAGGCACGATCGCAATCATCACCGATCGACCATGCGACAATGTAAAACGCATTTCTCCTAACCATCCGAATCTCATCGATGCAGTTTTGAAATGGCTGCATCGATCGATTTTGGAGGCTTGAATTTTGATTTTGGCAGAAGGCGATCGCTTTTTCACCAACTCAGGCGCGATCGCACTCACTCCCCCAAATCCAACTCGATCGAAACATTTCTTCATCTTTCTCTGAATTAAGAGAATCGTCCGCTAAAACAGAGTAGGAGAATTTCCGCTACGATCGAGAGTAGATAGGCTAGCACCAGATAAAATAAAGTAAAAATTCCATCCCCACTACCCGTTGAGATGGCTGCGATCTCTCGGTTCAAAAGTGGAGATTTTGCTACCTTGGCATTTTCGGGGGGAAATGGCTACAGAAATTCAAAATACTTGGAATTTATACAAATAGAAAGACAGAAATCGACGACAGCCGATCGATCTATTGTGGAAAACTTGCCGATTTCTGTGGAAAACCCCCCTTTTCCTGTGGAAAACAGCAACTAAATTAAGTGCGATCGCTCTAACCCGATTGATAGGATTTAAAAAATTAGAGGAATTGCGGTAAGTAAAAATACTTTCCCGATTCTTCAATTAATCCGTGTATCCGTGTCAAAATCACTGGTTGTGCCTTCATTCTTCAGAATCGTAGCTAATTTGGTCGGATTTGTAAGCCGGCGGCTCAACGTGAATTAAGATGCGTACAGGGCTGAAACGTTCTTCCAAACGGGCTTCTACTTCTTCTGTAATCCGGTGAGCTGTTTCTACATCGACAGCATCGACAATCATGTGCATCTCAATAAATACTTGACGCCCTACCACGCCACGGGAGGCGATCGAGTGACAGTTGACAACCCCCGGTACATCGATCGCGATCGCGTGAATAACTTCCGGTGCGATCGCCATTTCATCCACCAACCAAGGCAGATTTTCCCTTAAAACCTTCCAACCGCTGCTAAATACCAAAACAGCCACAGGAAAAGACAAAAACACATCCAGGAATTGCAGTTGAGGTATATTCCAAACCTGCCCTTGCCAAACACCAATCAACCCGCCGATGACCATAATTGTTACCCAAACATCGCTCATCGTGTGCTGAGCGTCAGCCACTAAAATCGCGCTACCGAGACGTTGGCCAACTCTGCGCTCGTAAAAGGTGACAAAAATATTAATCCCCAGTACAATCAGCAAAATCCACAGTTCATTTGGGGATATTTTGACAACTTTACCCCCGTTAATCAGCCTTTCGACAGCACCGCTGAGAATTTCAAAACAGGCAATTCCCAGAAAAGCAGCAATTCCCAGAGCTCCGAGAGCATCAAATTTTTGGTGTCCGTAGGGATGATCGCGATCGGGCTGCGGATTGGCATAATGATTAGTTACCAATCCTAAAATATTATTAGCGCTGTCCGTGACGCTGTGCAAAGCATCTGCCAGCAAACTGAGGGAACCAGTCAGCCATCCCACGGCTGCTTTAATTGCCATCACCAGCAAATTTAGTAATAAAGTAATTATTAAAACCTTGCGGACTTCGGAACGGTTATCGGCCACCATAAAATCTCCTCGATCGGCCGTCAAGTTTTCTGGCTTCTAGTTTAAAGCTTATCAAGTCATAACAGGTTAAAACTATTGCTGAATCTAGCTTGCGACTAGATTTATCTTCATTAATTTAGCCTAGCTTCTTGAGACAAATTTTAATTAATAGCAGTTTTGCCGCCCAATTTAGCTGGCAGGTACTTCTTTTAGGTTATTGTATATTTTATCATTAACAATTGTATGTTAAATTTCATTGCCCATGTCTCTTTCTCCGCTGACACTGAATTTAGTCGAAGGTTCTGTCTCCTTTAGCTTTTCCCCGCAAGCCGCGCGGGATTTGCAAAGCGAAATTGCAGCTTTGATGGAAAGCTTGAAAGCTGTAGCAGCCAAAACCGCTGGCGCTAAAGCTTCTCCCCAAAAACCGATGGAATATCGGTATGCAGGAGATGTATTTTTGGAAGTTTTCTGCAACCCGAATATCTGGCCAACTCCTTTTGCTGCGAAAGTGCTGATTACGGTTAGGGACGATCGCGTGCGCGTGACCACCGAAGCCGAACTCAGCCGCCTGCGCGACGATCTCGCTCAGTATATCGAACAAGTCGGTTAGAGATTTTCAACCTGAAACCAGCCCGTTTATTAAGGTTAAATTCCCCTGATAATGATTGGGTTTGGTTCTCAGTAGAGTGCGTCAGGTAGACGCACCCTACTACTTTCCGGATGCCACCCTACCTGGAGAACCATTTTTCTTTGAGCCACTGCCGAAAATCCCATTGACCACTGGCTTTGAGCCTTGACTTGTCACCAATGCTTTCCCTCATATATGTTATGCCAGAACGAGGCACAAATGTAGACATTTTAATATCTGGCAATAAAATTTCCCGACCATCATTGTAGACTATTTTTACTTTAAAGCGATGGTAAGAAGACTTGTCCATGCCTATTTTAATATTGAAACGATCTGTCTTTCCAGGCTTTAAGGAATGAGAGATTGAGACGTGGCGTTTATAGTTTTCCCCTGCGACCTGGAATTTAGTCCCATATTGGTAGGTTGGTCGTAGAGGTGCTCCAGGTACAGGTTCAGCATTAGGTGCCCAAACTATGGTTGAAAATTTGACGATTGTTTTTTGTATTAAACCATAAATATTGCATCCTTTGAATTCAAGCTCACCGCGAACATACGCTGCTCCAGAAGTAATTGATGCATGGCGGAAAGCTTCAGCAATGTTGACGTTAAAACTTTCTAAAAAGCTTCCTACACAAACCTCATAAGGGTAAGGTTCTGTGAAATTCACTTCGCCCATACCTTGCTGCATAGGAGTTTGATGAAACCTAGCTTTTAAATCTTTTACATCAGGATCTATGAAATTCACTCTGCCCATACCTCGAGGTATAGGAGTTAGATGAAACCTAGCCTTTAAATCTTTTACCTCACCCCATCCCTCATTAACTATCCAAAAGTGTAATGCGTTCATATGATAAGAGTCACACTTAATGATTGGTACTGGAGACGGATCTAGCCAGCTCTTTTCAATTTCAAAAATAGCTTCTGTGAGAAAAATAGTTTGAGAACTGTTATTAAGTACCTTAAAGTCTAGATTTGGAAAGTCCCAGTTGAAGGGACAATAAGTATAAGAAATTGGTTCTATTTCATCTCCATTCTCAATTTTTGAGAGGTATTCCATTGACTTCTTGATCAGAATACCTTTTTTAAATCTTTCAACCTGATAATGCAGTGATGTATCACTTCCGTAAAAACTTTGATACAAACTTTGATCTTCAGTCATTACTGATATATCAACAATTACTTTATTTGATAAATTTCTTTTTTCGTCTGATTTAACAGTATCAAATTGTTCTACATTTTTAGATGCAGAAAATTTTATAAAGAATAATTGAGCAAGATCAACACCCTCCTTGGCTAAAAGTTTAGGAGTATCCTCTTCACTAATATCTTCTAATAGCAAAGCAGTTATTCCCTGATTGAAGGACTCCTGAACAGAACGACCAAAACCCAAAGCGCGGTAGAATGAAGCTGCAAAGGTAATAGCAGCAGTATCACCAATTGCAGTATTCATTCCAATAGTGCAATCAATGACTTCGGTTATTGCTTTTGCCTGTAACTCTGAGTAACAGGCATTTAAGATAACAGCACGAATATTATCTTTAAGCGTTGAAAATAGTGCTTTTAACGCTTTTATGCCAACAGCTTTAGGTCTTCCGTTCTTGTCAACTAATATGATTTCCCCTTGTTGGCTTCCATGTCCGCTGAAATGTACAATGTCCGGTTTATGCTCATTAAACAGTTGAAGTAAGTCGTCAGGTTGTACTGCCCAAGCTGAGAGTAATTTTAATGAGTCACGATGCTGTGAAGCACGTATTTTTTGGGTAATATATCGAATTTCTTGATCCAGCTTTAGCTGAGTAGAGCTTACAGGATTAGATGCCAAGAATAATATCTTAATTTCGTTCATTATTGATTTACCCTCACTTGAGCTAGTTTATAGAATATTCCGCAACGATTGTGCAAACTGCTATATTGTTGGGCTTCGGATTCCTTAGCTTTAGTTGTTATTGAATTTTCTTGTGGGGTGGGTTTCTAGCCTGCCCGTGGAAGGATTACTGACAAAGGATAGCTATCTGCCGGCGAAGCCGACCATTCCCACATTGAACCTGCATAATTCTTACCACAAAATCCCACATTTGTCAATACACAAGTCAACCATGCAGAGCGAATTCCCCCGGAGCAATAACTCACAATTTGAGTTGACTGCGAAACTCCTTTTTGCTGCAACATAGCGACAATTTCCCCGCGATCCAGCAGTTGTCCCTGTTTGTCCATTAACTGTTTGTAATAGAGGTGAACCGCACCGGGAATGTGGCCGCCCCGCTTTTCTCCGTAAGGCGTTTTACCTGCATATTCTCGCGGCTCTCTCGCGTCAATAATGACTAAATTCTCATCTCCTAAAATAGCTTTCAATTCATCCCGCTGAATTTCCCAACTCGATCGGCGAGATATTACAAAATCTCCTGTTTGCGGTGGATTGTTTGCAGCTTGTACTCGATTAATTCCAGCTTTGATTAAAGCCCTATATCCTCCATCGACAAAAACTGCTTTTTCGTGTCCCAAAGTCCGCAACATCCAAACAATTCGCCCGTCTTCGCCCCACCCTTTCACCGAATCGGCAACGACTATGACAGGTTTGTCTTGATAAATGCCACTTGCTTGCAGTTTTTGAGTTAAAACTGTGTTATTTTCGATAATTTTTCCCTTGTGGGGAAAGTCGGAACGCGAAAATTCCTGCCAAGTTACGGGAATAGCTGGTGGGAGACGGCAACACCACTTTAAAATGGGTGCGCGAGCATCTAGTAAAGTAGCTTCTTGTTCCAGCAATTGCTTAGCTAAATCTGCATTTACTATCCAGTTATTTGCTAAATTACCCAGTAAATTCGACATAACTTATTGAGTAACTTGGGCTGTATTAGCACCGCAGGCTAAAACCCCTTTGGTATTAGTTGGATTAGCTGGTTTAGTCTTGCCAGGAGCAGCATTTATACACAAGATTGTTTGGGTCTTGTTTTCCACCAAAAAGACTCCCCCCACAAAACTTTTGAGATTAGCTTGCTTCGATACTCCGTAGTTAAATACAGCACCTTTTTTCACCATGCCGATCGAGTAGCTGTAATTGGCTGAGTTAGGTTTAACTTGGAGACCGAGATAAACCAATAGATTGGAAACAGAACTTGTGAAGCCTGCTTTTTCAGCATAGTAAACTTGCTGAGCTTTATTCATCGAACCCACAAACTTTTTCGCTTGTGATTCCTTAGCTTTAAGCGTTTGTGACACTTGAGCTTCCGAGACAGGACTGAAAACAACTGGCAGAGTTAGAGCTGCGATCGCAACTTTGAGCTGCCAGTTGCGGCTGCTATAAATCCTGCTTAATTTCACAGACACCCGGTGGAATGAGCAGTTGAGGAACATATAATTAAACTAATTGTTTTGCCTGAAACTGTTTCAACGCCCCAGGAGCAACCGTGCCGTGTTCTGTGATTATTCCTGAGATCAACTCCGCCGGAGTTACGTCAAAAGCCGGATTGTAAAATTCGACTCCCACAGGACAAATCCGCGTAGTTCCAACTTGATACATTTCAACTGGATCGCGTTCTTCAATGGGGATTTTGCTGCCGTCGGAAAGTTCAAAATCAATGGTAGATAGAGGCGCAGCGACAAAGAAGGGAACGTTGTGAGCTTTGGCAACAATTGCTAAACTGTAAGTGCCAATTTTATTGGCAGCGTCGCCGTTAGCAGCGATTCTGTCTGCACCGACAACTACTGCGTGAATCATGCCGAGTTTCATGCAGTGAGCGGCCATATTGTCTGCTATTAATGTGACGGGAATTCCTTCTTGCACGCATTCCCAAGTGGTGAGTTTTGCACCTTGGAGACGGGGCCGAGTTTCGTCTGCAAAAACTCTTCCGAGTCTTCCTTCTCGCCAAGCAGAACGAAATACACCTAAAGCAGTACCGTAGCCGGCAGTTGCTAATGCACCTGCATTGCAGTGAGTTAGTAAGTTTAGTTTTTCGGGTGTAGCTGGCAGAACTTCTAAACCTTTGTCCCCGATATCTTTACAAGTTTGCAAGTCTTCTGCTTGAATGGTTTTAGCCATTTCTAACAAAGTTTTTTGCACTTGTTCGACAGAACCGCTAGTTCTCTCGGCAGTTTTGAGCATTCGCGATATTGCCCAAAACAAATTAACCGCAGTGGGACGAGTCGATCGCAATAACTCGCCAACTTGTTCTAATTTAGCGAGAAATTCGGTACGATCGCCCGTTTCGATTTCTCGCGCCCCCAAATACATCCCGTAGGCTGCTGCTACCCCGATCGCCGGAGCACCTCGGACTATCATAGTTTTAATCGCCTCAGCCATATCTTCGCAGCGGCTAATTTCGACTACAGCGTATTCTTTCGGCAGTCGGTTTTGGTCAATTAGCAGAACTCGGTCTTCGATCCAAGTGACGGGGGAAACAGGGGAGTTTTGAGCGGTCATCTATTTCAATTATGTGAGGGACAAGTTTCTATGATGCCATGAAGGCGACTATTCCTCTATGTTATGAGGGACACGCTGAATTTGCCAAAATCCCAGCCCTGCGTTTTGAGATTCGAGACTGGAGATTTGAGATTGAAGAATAGCTGGATACTTACCACTCTGTGGGTTTGGAATTTGCGTAGATTTGGATTCTTTTTCACAAAAGTGTACTTAGTAAAAAACCGAACATTAAGTTGTGTAAATTATACTTACGTTTTTTGAAAAATTTCCGTAATCGGGAACAAGCTAGCTGTACCTGGGGTCTGGTTTTTTTAAGTTGAGAATGAAAAAGTGCGATCGAGCAACTTTCCAGCTCCAACAGATTTACAAGAAGCACAAAAATAGATAATTGTAAAGCTTTGTCTGTACAACTTTTACTGAGTTGAAGGCGGGTTTTGTGGTAGCCATATTTGTGGTGGATTGAAGTAGCGATTATCATCGCACGGAAACAACATTTTGAAAACCTACTTAGGTGCATGGGGGAACAGTAATTATGAAAAACCTACACATAGTCTTCGTAGATTCAGCAGTTGAAGATTGGCTAAGTCTGGCGGTTGGTGTTAAAGCGGGGATGGAGGTAATTTTAGTCGATCGCACGCGGGACGGCATCGAACAAATTGCCGAAGCACTGCAGAATCGCCAAGGTATAGAAAGCGTTCACATTATTTCTCACGGGGAATCGGGAAGTTTGCAGCTAGGGCAAAATATCCTGAATTCCGACAATTTAGAAACATATCGCGACTGTTTGAAACAGTGGTTTTCGTCATCTGTCAACTCAATTAAAAATCGGTTTGAAATTCTGCTATACGGATGTAACGTAGCAGCCGGTGAAAAAGGAGAGGCTTTTGTACAAAAGCTGAGCAAGTTAACAAAAGCTAATATTGCTGCGTCTTCAGATATTACGGGCAGCGCCCAAAAAGGCGGAAACTGGGTACTTGAATATGCTACTGGAGCGATTAAAACAGCATTGGCGATCGAGCCGGAGGTAATGGCAAATTACGGGCATACCTTGGCGATATTCACTGTTACTAATACCAACGATGCTGGGCCGGGTTCGCTGCGACAAGCGATTACGGATGCGAATGCAGCGGCCGCACCGCCGCACAATATTAACTTTGCCATTGGTACAGGCTTGCAGACGATCGCGCCCCTCTCGATCTTGCCACCTATTACCGCTCCCGTAATCATCAACGGTACCTCGCAGACTGGATTTGCAGGCATCCCACTTATCCAGCTATCTGGCAACAATACCGTTGGAAACGGTCTGATCCTTGCTGCTGGTAGCGGTGGCAGCACGGTGCGGGGATTAATAATCAATGGCTTCACCACCGCAGGCATCTCCGTTGAAAGTAATGGGAACACTGTATCTGGCAATTACATCGGTCTGGATGCCACGGGCACTCTGGCCAGGCCCAACGGCGTATTTGGCCTCGTCATTCAGTCCGGTGCGACCGGTAACATAATTGGCGGGCTTAACCCGGGCGATCGCAATGTCATTTCCGGCAATACTACTTTCGGTGTCATCATTGCTGGCGGAAGCAACTCTGTACTGGGCAACTTCATCGGCACTAATGCAGCGGGCACGGCTGCAGTAGCCAACATCGGTGCCGGAGTAGTTATCCAAGAGGCAGCTAACAATATAGTTGGGGGCAGCACGGCAGCGGCCCGCAATATTATTTCCGGTAACGGTACTGGGACAGTTATTTCTGGCACGGCAGCCATCAACAACCAACTCCTAGGCAACTATATAGGTACAGATGTCAGCGGTAACAATGCAGTTGCAAATAGTGTGGGCGTAGCTCTCCAGGGAAGCGCAAACAGTAATAGGATTGGCAGTAGTGTAACGGGTGCTGGCAACGTCATTTCCGGTAATGCTAACAGCGGAATCAGCATTGTTGACAATAGCAGCAGCAACGCTGTCCAAGCCAATTTCATCGGCCTCAATGCCGCTGGAACAGCCTTGAGCAACGGTGCAGGTGTCGTCATAGACAATGGGATCAACAATACGATCGGTGGCAATACAGCAGCGGTTCGGAACATTATTTCTGGCAATGTTGGCAGTGGCATCAGCATCTCGGGTGTCGGTGCCACAGGGAACAGTGTGCGGGGCAATTTCATCGGCACCAATACCGCAGGTACGGCAGCCATCGCCAACGCCGGTTTTGGCGTTGCCATCACTGCCAATGCCACCAACAATACAATTGGCGGGGACTCGACGGCAGGCGAGCGCAACGTCATTTCTGGCAATAGCAGTAGCGGTGTCATCATTAATGCCGGAGCTACAGGTAACTTTGTGCGGGGAAACTTCATCGGCGTCGGAACCGACGGCACTACCGCAGTGGCGAATAGCGCTCCTGGGGTATTGGTTGACTCTTCCAATAATGCGATCGGCGGCACAGCACCGGGCGTGGGGAATACTATAGCCAATAACGCTATAGCTGGGGTCACAGTTAATTCTGGTACCGGAAATAGCATCCAAAACAACTCAATCTTCGCCAACCTTGGCTTAGGTATCGACCTCGGCAACAACGGCATCACCGCCAACGATGCTGGTGACGCCGACATCGGTGCAAACAACCTCCAAAACACCCCCGTACTCACCACTGCTACCGCCAGCGCTGGCAGCGTCACCGTTGCGGGAACTTACAACAGCACCCCCAATACCAACTTCACCCTCCAAATTTTCGCCAACACTCCCCCCAGCACCCAAGGCCAAACCTTCATCGCTTCTATCCCGGTAACTACTGACGCCACGGGCAACGCTGCTTTTAATCAAACTTTCCCAGCAGCAGTCACCGCAGGCCAATTAATCACCGCGACAGCAACCGACGCCGCCGGCAACACCTCGGAATTTTCCGCACAGCCTGTTCCCGTTGTCGTACCGCTGAGTACCATCACCGGCATCAAATTTAACGACATTGACGGCAATGGTACGCAAGCAGCCGGAGAACTTGGCGTCGCCGGAGTTACAGTGTTCCTCGACACAAACGGTGACGGCATCCTCGGTGCCGGAGAAACTTCCGCAACGACTGGGGCCAATGGCAGCTTTACTTTCCCCAACTTGCCCGCAGGCACTTACAATGTCCGGGAAGTTGTACCGCCTGGAAGCCAAACAACTACGGCTAACCCGGTTGCAGTGATTTTGACAGCCGGTCAAACTACTCCTGCTACCGTTAATTTTGGCAACCAAGCAATACCAGTACCACTGAGTACCATCACGGGCCTCAAATTTAACGACATTGACGGCAACGGCACTCAAGCTGCCGGAGAACTTGGTGTTCCCGGAGTTACAGTTTTCCTAGACACAAACGGTGACGGCATCCTCGATGCCGGCGAAACTTCCGCAACTACCGATGCTAACGGCGGCTTCACTTTCGGCAACTTGCCTGCGGGCACTTACAACGTTCGGGAAGTTGTGCCAGTTGGCAGTCGGCAAACTACTCAAAACCCGCCAGTGATTCTGACAGCAGGTCAAACTACTCCTGCTACCGTTAATTTCGGCAACCAAACAATACCCACCGTACTGGGCAGCATTACTGGTATAAAATTCAACGACATTGACGGCAACGGCACTCAAGCAGCCGGAGAAATTGGCGTTCCCGGAGTTACAGTTTTCCTCGACACAAACGGTGACGGCATTCTCAGTGCCGGCGAAACTTCCGCAACTACCGCCGCTGACGGCAGTTTCACTTTCGGCAACTTGCCTGCGGGCACTTACAACGTTCGGGAAGTTGTGCCAGTTGGCAGTCGGCAAACTACTCAAAACCCGCCCCCAGTGATTTTGACAGCAGGTCAAACTACTCCTGCTACCGTTAATTTCGGCAACCAAACAATACCCACTGTACTAGGCAGCATCACCGGAATTACATTTAACGACATTGATGGCAACGGCACTCAAACAGCCGGAGAACTTGGTGTTTCCGGATTTAGGATTTTCCTTGACACCAATAACAACAACAATCTAGATACAAATGAAACTTCCGTTAACACCGGGGCTGAGGGCAGTTTCACTTTCCCCAACTTGCCTGCAGGTACTTACAGCGTCCAGGAACTTGTACCGGCGGACATTGCGCCAACTACTCCAAACCCGGTTTCGGTGACTCTGGCAGCAGGTCAAACTACTCCTGCTACAGTTAATTTTGGCAATCGATCCACGTTTCCTCCCCCTCCAACTCCAACTCCGACTCCGCCTCCAACTCCGACTCCGACTCCGCCTCTGCCTCCGACTCCCGTCCCACAAAGCAGCATCAGCGGTCTTAAATTCAACGACGGCAATGGCAACGGTACTCAGGATGCGGAGGAAACTGGTCTTTCGGGATGGCAAATTTTCCTGGACGCTAACGGGAACAACTCTTTAGATGATGGCGAAACTACTGTTACCACTGACAATTCTGGTAATTACAGCTTCAACAACCTCAATCCCGGCACATACAATGTGCGGGAAGTCCAGCAGACTGGCTGGACGCAAACTACTGCTAATCCGGCGGCGGTTAATCTGGGTAGTGGCGAAAGTCAATCGAACGTTAATTTTGGCAATTTCCAAAATATTAGTATCTCCGGCAGCAAGTTTAATGACCTCAATAACAATGGGGTTTTGGATGCTCAAGAACCGCTATTGCCGAACTGGCAAATCTTCCTTGATGCTAACAGCAATGACTCTTTAGATGCTGGAGAAGTTAACACTTCAACTGATAGTTTTGGCGGCTACAGTTTCGCCAATTTAGGCCCGGGAACTTATCGAGTTCGGGAAGTCAATCAACCTGGTTGGACGCAAAATACTGCCAATCCTGCTGATATTATTGCTGTCAGCGGCACTAATGTTAGCAATATTAACTTTGGCAATTCCTTGGCCCAAGTCCAACCAACACCAACACCAACACCACCACCGCAAGAAGGACAAGATGTTGACTGCATTTGTTCGCAAATTGTTTTACCCAGCCTTAGCAGTATTCGCGGTCCAAATGCTGTCACTAATAGCCGCAACGGTACTAACGGTAATGACACTATTTTCGGCACGAATAACGGTGACGAAATAAATGGTTTTGACGGCGATGATTTGTTGGCAGGATTGCGGGGCAATGATAATGTTTACGGGGGACTTAACAGTGCTTTCCCGGTTGGCCCAGATATAGACAGGGACTTGCTGTTTGGCAATGAGGGTAATGATTACCTCAATGGGGTTGCTGGAGATGATTTAATCTTTGCGGGCAAGAACGAGGATGTTGTTTACGGCGGCAAAGATGACGACATTATTTTCGGCGACCAAGAAAGCGATACTTTAATTGGCGACCAGGGTAACGATACTATCTACGGGGGAACTATTAACCCCTTCGACCCGGATTTGACTGGCAACGATTTGGTGTTCGGTTTTGCCGGCGATGACTTCCTCAGCGGGGAGAAAAATCAAGATACGATCGCAGGTGGTGATGGTAATGATACAGTGCGTGCCGGCAAGGGCGATGACTTAGTTTTCGGCGAATTGGGCAGCAACCTGCTATTTGGCGATGAAGGCAGTGATACTATCTGTGCCGGCGACGGGGAAGATACAGTGTACGGGGATATTGGTAGCCCCCTCCCCATTGGTTCTACTGGCGGAAAAGACCAAATATGCGGCGGTTTGGGCAACGATTTGTTGTTTGGCAATGAAGGTCAGGATACCGTTAACGGGGAGACTGGGAACGATACTCTTTACGGCGGTAAGGATGAGGATAGTTTGCTCGGCAGTGCTGGGGACGATTTCTTGTTTGGAGATCAAGGGAATGATACTTTGATTGGAGGCACCGGGAACGATCGATTTATCTTGGGTCTTGACCTCGGCAGCGAGACTATTTTAGACTTTCAATACGGCCTCGATTCGATCGGCTTAATTGGTGGTCTGGATTTCTCCCAACTGAGCATTGTTGCGGAGAATAGTTCGACTCTCATCCGAGTTAGTGGTTCCGGGCAACTTTTGGCAACTCTCAGCAATGTGCCTGCAAGCGTGATTACTGCCACAGATTTTGCACTCCTTTAGTGCGATCGAGCTAATTAATTAGGTGAGAATATTGTAGGGACGATGGATTAATAGACGGTTGGCCAATCAAAAAAGGGTGAAACCAAACATTTTACAGCAGATTCCACGTTATTTGTGAAGTACACCCCTGATCCATGAATCCCCGTAGGGAAAAGGCATTGCCTTTTCCCTACTATTTTATGAGCCTAGAATACGCTGTACAATCATGGCAAATAAACTCTGATGAGCCAGAAGTAATATCATTTTCGGTTACACAGCGCCGTGTCCTACCTGGGGAGCATCTCACTTTTGCACCCCAGGGAGAAATTGGAGTGTTGAGGCAGGAGACGGGAGGCTCTCTGCCCCCCTAAGTCACCACAACCTGCTCTACCTCGTTTCAGACCCCAATCAGCCCAAACCCGCCTTCCTCGCGCATCACCTGCTGCTTGATGAGCAAATTACCTGCTTTCTATTGGGAGAAAAAAGACCAAATAGAAAATAGCTTGCCCCATATACCCTACGGGTGGCCATGCACTACTTTGAGAAATCGTTTTTCTCTCTAAAATTTTGCGGCAGCCCTTACCAAAGCATCACTGAGGCTTCACCACCAGAAAAGTTAGAGTATAAGCGGATTCTCAGCACATACCGCCGACCTTGATAAAGCCGAACATTGATTTGTGCATTCAAGTCTGTGCCACTGTCGTCGTCACCCGCAACATATTTGAGATCACCACTCTGATCCTCGAAAAGAACCATAACTGTATCTAGTTTTCCGAAGGTTCCAATTGTATAGGTTCGGGTAGCAGAGGGTTTGATCACAAAGTTTTTCTGTTCAGCAGGCGCGAGGGACAGAATCTCGGAATGGAAGGGTTTAAGTTCTGTATAACTCGAGTCATCAAGCGGGGGATAGAATAATCGTACCTGCAACACATCCTGCTCGGAAAGTCCGCCAGCAGGGTTTAATCCGTTCTGATACTCCACAGGTTTCTCAATGAGTCCCGCTGCAAAAGCGTAATGCATGATTGAGTTGGGGTCCCACTTTGACCCCTCCACTTCTCCTACTGCAAGCTTTTCAAGCACATTATAAAAAGTTGTATCTCGGTCCCAATTGTTAGGAGGGGCACCGAAATATTTATAAACGGCTTCTTCGTCCCATACGATACCTGCAAACGGGTTTTGGTGCTCGTGAGGGAAACCTAAGGCGTGACCTATCTCGTGAACAGGGACATCTACCCCACGGGGATCAGCCCGAAGATCCCAGCCGAAGTTCATGGTTCGCTCGCCTTGCTTAGGAATATCGATCGCATCGCGGCCAAGATATGACCAGGCTCCATCTCCTTGCACAAAGCCGATTCGTATCTCTGCCTCGCTGATGTTCCGAACCTCCTCAAACTTGATACCAATCCCTACCTTCTTCCACACCTCAAACCCCTGCCGCACAATCTCCTTCTGTTCATTCCCGCCTGAATTGGGACCACTCTCAAAAAAGTAATAACGTAATTTTGTACCGTTAACCCACTTCTTCCCGATTAACCGTATTAGACGAGCACGCTCCGGCGACACGCTGGGATCGAAAGTGCGTGGAGGAACCTTTGGCAAAGCACAAAAATGTTGTGCTTCTTTACCTGATTCTGCGCCACCTGAGCCAACTTTGATTCCGAGCTTAGCTTCAATTTGTTCGAGGCGTTTTAGTAATTGCTCAAGTTGATAAGAGTCGATTTGTGAAAGTTTAGTCATGACAAATTCCTCCAAAGTGAATACCTAGGGACTTTAAGTCCAAAGAACCAGCTATTTTGAGAATGTTTGTGTTCATCTACCTGAATCAAGTGAGAGCACAGTAGATTCAGGAAAGAGAAACTGCAACCCTGTCAACAATGACCTAGATAAATGCGAGCTTTCGAGCTTGTGTCAACTGAATAAAATCCTTGTGAAAGCCAGATTTTTTGTTATAATGATGAGTCTGGACGGAGAGGTTTCCTACCCTCAATATCCCATGAGGAGATCGCGCTCGCACTTTACAGAGAACTCGTGTTCCCCATTCTAGTTTCAAGCTTTACACTGTCAACGATCGATAGTCAGGACTGTTTTTATATCCTAGTCTGAAACCGTTGATTTTCCGTTGGGATATCGATTGTGCAATCGCCCTGAAACCCCTATTCTACAGTTGCCAATCACACACTATCCGAATTATTGATAGGAAGAATTGACAACAGCCTGCTAGAGCTTGCTGCATAGCCTTTATAGGCTAGCAAATAAAACTGTGTTAGTGGGGGTCGTCGGTTCAAATCCCGCCGCTTCGATCAACAAAACCCGCCTAACGAAGAGGGTTTTGTAGGTTTTGTAAATATTTTCACTCTTTGGCAATGATTAAACAATCACTCTCAACTTTAGACAGCATATCTGGAAAGGCTGATGTGTAGTTGCCATCTTTGTCTACAACCCTGCGGAGTATATATCCGCTCTCAGCAGGTTTGCCGAAAAACGAGTTTGTGCGATACCAGATATCTCCATTCGGAGTATTCGGATCTCGATCAATCAAAAAATCTACCAGCCACGGCGGCACAGACCATCCAAACACTATCGGCGTGATGTGTCCGTGCTGCAAAGTTGCATCAGAGAATCGGAACAAGTAGCTGAAGCGAGAAAATTTGACTAAATAAATTAACATCCGTCCCGCCATTGATGAATGAAATGTCCAGATAACAGGGTCAAAAACACGCAGCAATAACGTCCGTTCCTCAGCATTCCAGTCTGAACTGTACATCGTCAGACAATCGTCTGGTAAAACATTCCCGTCCATAAAAAAGATACCTTGCAGGACTTCGGGTAACTCCGCTGGATGTTCTACTTTCATCCAATTCGCGATGTCTTTTAGTTGCTTTTGTTCGATTAACATGATATTATTTATCCTCAAAATAGTTGTGTTTTGGTTTCCTATTAGATACCCCCTTGATTTCTGAGTCGATCGCTCAAGAGTTTGTGTGGCGTGCGGTTTCAACTCACATCTTGCATCATTGCCAATAAGTTATTCCAGGGCGGGCGGGACACCCCACAATAAACTTGATGTCTTGTCGGGTGGGCCGAAAAGCCTGTTAAGCGAGAATGGTGCAATATCTCAGTCTCAACCGCTGTCCGATCGAGCTTTTGGATTGATTACCGCCGCAAGTTGGGCTCAGAGCTTCGCCGCACTTTGCCTACCGTACTCACGACATCCACCAGCATCTTGAGTGCGATGTCTTTACCGGGGCAAATCCGTCCCGCACTCCGATCGCCCACGGAATGAAAGCCCATATGAAAAGGGCAAAGATTCTCCCGCTTAGGGTTGAATTCGTATACCGTAGAGCCCCAGAAACTCTCGTCTAGCAGCCCCAGACTGAGCGGTATCAGTACCTTGGTTCCGGCGGGGAAAGTGCGCTCTTTGCCTGCTACGGTTGCGGTGAAGGGCTCTGTCGCCACTCGGTGCGTGGCGCTGACGGGGGCCCAGAGGCGGGCGCATTCCAGGAGGAAGAGCTCGATCGACTGGCGATCGTCCAAATCGAGCTGATCCCAAAAATCAGTCGGGTTAATTTCGGCCGTCTGCTGTCCTTTATAGGCGGGGAGAGGGCGGTATCCCATTGCCGTGTAGCCTAGGTGCAGGGGGCCTTGCAGTCCCGCTATCCCCATAATCGATGTCATCAGCTTTGCCAATTCCCGCTTAGTCATGCCATTGTTTTCCGAGATCTCCTCGAAGTCGGCTAAGGCTGGGGAATTTTCATAGATAGTCGCTGCACGCTCGATTAGAGTGGACAAATCCCCGTGTCCAAACAGGTTCAGGCTTTGCAGCAGGTTGCCGATGACGGCGAAGTAGTGCAGCGGGCTTTGGCGGGTGTAATGCAATTCGGTGAGAAGTTCGATCGACTCTAAATCATCTGGATTAATCCCAAAGATGACGTAGTGCAGATATCGGACTAAAAATCCCATCCAACCACGCTTGACATCGGTAAAAAACGCTCCCCCCGCACCGTGCGACATCTCGGCATAATCTGCGGCTAGCCGATCGAGCAACCGTCCGGCGATTTCGTCTCCCTGGCGATCCGTTGTCGCACTGTTGAAGAGATATTTCTGCATACAGCTTCGGAATGCTGCGTGGTTGCTGCTACCATCAGTCTCGCGATCGGACAAAGACAGCAGGAAAAGGTTCCTACCGCCGACATCTTGGTTGGGGGCGCGATCGGGATCGAGTACAGAAGTACCAAGCCGCCATCCGCGCGCCTGGGGCGATGTGAGTGCTTTTTCCAGGGTGTCAAACTCTCCCATCACGACTTGCCCCGCGCAGCAAAAGTTTGCTCCGAAAGCCAGCCGTTTCATCTGCAAATAGGTGGGTTCGTTGGCAATCAAACCCTCAATCAGGGCGATCGGGGGTAACATCGTTTTGCTGAGACTTTCTTCCGGGTTTTGCAAAGCCCAAACCTGAAACTCGTTCAGGGCCGGGTTCATCAGCGATGAGAAAATAGTATCTAAATTTAGGTTCATCATAATTCCTCCGAGAATCCCTCGCCATAACCCGCTTTGCATTTAGCAGCAAGAGGGTATTGAGCGGCCATTGAGCGGGTATTGAATCCCACTTAATTGCCCAAATCAGTAAGTATAACTATAGCCATCTTTATTTGTGAACACAGTGGCAACATAGATATAGTTTTACTGAATATGTCTGCGCTCCAGTCTAGCCTTTTCCCGGAGATTGAGTGGAATTTTTAACGATTGCTGGTAAGTAGATCTACTTTCTGTATCTAAAGTATTAGCCCCCATCTCTGAGAGTCGCACATAAACCGTAGTTATGTGCGACTACTTGCTATTAAATTTAGCCAAAATCGGTGGCATTAATTAGACTGGACGACACCCCATTCAGAGCGGCTAAAATTTCTCCGGTTGCTGACAAACGGATGAAAGTTGTACTGTTTTCTTGAGTAAGTGACAGTTGCAAGAAAGTAAGATTGTTGCCTAGAGAAAGCAAATCTTTTCCGTCTTCAAAATCCAAGATAATATCGATACCCGAATTGCTAGAGAGCAAGAAGCGATCGCTCCCATTCCCTCCGATCAAAGTGTCATCTCCATCTTCACCGAATAGGAAGTCGTCGCCTTCACCGCCAATAATAGTATCATTTCCCTTGCCTCCGCGCAAAGTATCATTGCCAGTGCTACCCTCTAGCATATCGTCACCTCGGTTGCCAAAGATAATATCGCCACCATCGCTACCTGTAATGGTATCAATTCCCTTGCCGCCGTAAAGGGTATCGTCGTCAAAACCGCCATTAATTAAGTCATTGCCTTGATTGGCATTAATCCAGTCATTGCCGTTAAAACCAAATATCAAATCATTTCCCTTTTTACCACTTAAAACGTCATCGCTGGTGTCGCCGCCTAGAGTATCGTCACCATCAGTACCGATTTTTTGATTAGGAGAATTGTTGACTAATTCTATGCCGCTGTCGGGGAAAGGTTCAGCAGCAGTGAAGTCACTGTTTATACTCTTGCGAATTGTCGGGTTATTGACGCTTGCCGATTGAATTTGTGTGTCTAAGGATGTGCCTGTATTTTCTGCGATCGCCTCCTGAATTGTCTTATTTCCGGCTGCGACTTGCTGCAAGTCTTTAGCGACTTCACCTTGTTCTACCTGTTGAACTTGGGCTATTTTAGTAGCTGCATCTGAGAGTGGGAGGTTGCTAGATGCGATCGCCCGTACCCGCTGATTCCCTTCCGCTATAATTTTAGCAACTTCCGGCGCAATATCGGACGCTTTTTGTGCTTGCAGTTGAGTTGCAGCAGACTGAACGATGGTTTGTAATTGTGCGGGATTGGTTAAATCGACAGCCCCGGATTGAATTTGATTGGCAAGGATGGAAATAATGCGATCGGCAATATCGGTTTTAGAGTTAGCCGAAATCCCGCTAATTAAAATTGTCGTCTGAACAACAGCGTTTTGTACCTGAATGTGTGCTGCATAAACCGTCAAACCGTTCGGATCGTTTTGAGTAATTGCCTGTAGCGGATCGTAGCCAGTCAAATCAATTGTTGACGGTACTCCAAATGCTGCTTTAACTTTAGTCTCTGCTTCATTAGGATTGATACCTTGTGCAACCATCTTCTGCATCAGAGTAGTTAAAGGCGTCACAACAGTAGCATCAGGTGTTGCTGTTAGTGGCGTTGGCTGCGGCAAATAAGTGGCGGTATTAATACCGTCAGCAACTACAAGTCTGCCTTCATCTGGATCGAGTTCGCCGCTGTTATTTTTGTCGAAATTAGGGAGAGAGACATCTAAATTAAAGCTGCCATCCACGTTAGTAATAGTGAACGGTTCTTTTTCATCTTGAATGCCGTTGAAGTTACCATCAAAGAAGACTTTTGCTCCAGTTAGGTAACTGTTAACACCGCTACCGCTCTTCCTTGAACTTTCTCCAGTGCCAAATTTGGCCAACTCAAATGTGGCAAAATCTTTTTTCCAAACTGTTTGTTTCCCTTCCCAAAACTCCCAAGGGACTATAGCTTTAAACTCCAGCCCTAAAAAAGCATTAACTTGACCTGATATATCAAAAAGTTCCCAGGGTTTACTAATGCGGGAGCCAATTTCGGATCCTCTGATTTTACCGTCGCTTTTGCCGTTATTTTCTCCAATATCTACTAAATCAATGCCTATGCTTCCTTGTATTCCAGCCGTTCCATAAAGGCTGGCAACTACTGCATTTACTCCGACACCTGCTTTAATACCAGCATTGATTTTAAGTTCATCAACATCCGCACCAGTACCATCGGGATTTGCGCGATCGCTCACGTAAAAACCATCTAAAACTTTGTAGGCTGATGACGCATCGAATTCATCGTCTTTCCATTCTTTTAATCCGTAAGTATCGTAGCCAAATGCGAGGTGTGCTGACGCATTAAAGTTGCCTTCGATTAACCCTGAGATCGGCCCAAATATAGGAAACTCTTTGCTAAAATTGAAGTCTATCCCTAGGGGAGGCATATCGTAGGTAAAAAGGACAACATCTGGTTTTCCTAAAAGAAGTTGAATGGCTGTTTCTGGCTTGGTTAAAATTGGTAAGTCTATGCCGGGAACCCTCTTGAATTGATTGACAAATTCTTTTTTATTTCCCGCTGTTTTAGAATTGATTTGTTGAGAAATATTAGGAACATAATTTGTCAGTCTCGGTGTTTTGTTTTTGAGGCTAGAGTTGGGCTTGGCAACATTAATATTGCCTAAACTGTAGGAACCTAAATCGATGGCAATATTTTTTGAAGAGTTTGACAGGCTATTTGCCAATTGCGATATCTCGTCGATTTTGATAACTGCATTTAAGAAGTCAGTAGCAACATTACCAGTCGATAATTTAGTTGCCAGTTCCAAGATCGAAACTTTGCCATCTCCATTGTTATCGAAGGGGCCAGCAACGCCAAGTTCTGACAGTAACTTAGTGTCTGTATTTAGGAAATCGATAACTGGTCTAAACGGGTCGATAATATCAGAAACAGTGGTGAGTATTGGTTTCGCCAAGTTAGTGATAAAGGTTCCTAAGTCGAGTTTTATGTTGTTAAATTCGACTGTCGGGTTAGGCAATCCGCCAAAGGGATTGTCGGTGGTTGGCGAACCTATATTTCCCTGATTATTTGATGGCAAGAATGAAGATAAATTTGAACTCGCGCCTGTGCTTGAATTTGAGGAACCTAGCGATTGATTTAACCCTGAAACCGCTGAAAATTTCGTGCTGGATAAAAGTGATGAATTGAAATTTGATAGACTCGATGTAGTTGAGGGGGAAGTTGAGGGTGGCTGCGAATTATTTAATTGACCGTTCCTATAATTAATCAGTGGCCAATTGACTGCTAAATCAAAATCAAAAGATGGAAAAGCAGCATTGCCGTTGATGCTAGTTTTGCCGTGCAAGCCGAGATTGGCATTACTCGTTAAGCTAGATTGAAATAAGTCTTCTAACTGATAACTGCCGTCTAACTCAGACAAAGTTAAACGATTGCCATCATCAGTACCGCCCACGTTGTCTAAGTCATTTAACTTGACTTCAAAGTTGGCATCAAGTTGAGTTGGGTTTTCAGGATCGTTGGTAAATTCAGCTTGTAAAAAAGCGAGGTTGGCTTGAGCTTTGAATTTCTCAGGAAGTGCTAACTTTAAGTTAGCGTTTAATTTAGTATTGTCAGTATCGATGTAGCAGCCAAAATCTTTGTTGTAACCGACACCAATAGATAACTCATAGTCAAAAGCCGATTGTTGAGTTGGCTTTAAAATTCCAGCTAAAACTGGCGAAATCAAACTCTGAGAAGGAAAGTTCGCACTAAACTGAGATACATTACTACTACTACTATCTGTAACCGGTGCTAATGTGGCTGAATTGCTGATATTGGAATTGAGGCTTGATGCTTCTAAATCATTAGATAAATTGGCAAAGCGAGAGAGATTTGCAGTCGGTGCGAAGGCGACAACTTGATTCCAGGGCTTAGGAGAGTTTTCGACTTTCAAGCCTAGTGCGGGCAACCCTAAATCTTCTGAAAACGTAATATTGTCGAGCTGATATTTTTTGCCAATTTTAATGACTAAGTTACTGTCATTTGGATTTAAACTACTCTCGACTTTAACATCGAATGCCGACCCAACAACCTCCTGAATGCTATTTTCTAGCTGACTAGGCGTGAAATCTGTTGCATTTTTAACGGTATTGACTAGACTATTTTTGAAATTGCTAATAAAATTCGGAGAAATGTCGCTTAGTCGTCCTAAGATTGGCAGTTTGAACGCATTCAGTTGGTCGTTAACAATGTTTTCCAGTTTGTCTAATCCTTTTTCCAAACCGCACCAAAGGGTTTCGTTATCGGTATTTGTAACGGCGATATCTGCTGCGTTTAAGCCGGAGTATTTACTGTCATTGCTGACAGCAGGGCTGGTAACAAGGGTGTAAGCTTTATTCCCGTCAGCAACACTGTCGTCAACACCTGTTACCGTTACTGTTTGTGAAGCATTCCAGTTAGCAGAATTGAAAGTAAGCGATGCCGGTGAAACTGTTCCTTCTGTTGCATTGGAACTTTCTAAATCTATTTTGACATCAGCAGTAGGTTGGCTGTTGAGTTTGACATTAAAGGTTGCTTTTCCTCCGGATTCAGTAGTAGTTAATTCTGTTGTTGGGTTAATAGTAATACCAACAGGTGTCGCCGATGTCGGCGCTGGGGTTACAGGAGTTGGTGTCGGTAACGCAGGAGTTGGTGTCGTTAGTGCAGGAGTTGGTGTCGTTAGTGCAGGAGTTGGTGTCGTTAGTGCAGGAGTTGGT
>NZ_JAUBOY010000020.1:23092-122873 GCF_036700465.1 Microcoleus sp. T3_A4
GTCGGTAACGCAGGAGTTGGTGTCGGTAACGCAGGAGTTGGTGTCGGTAACGCAGGAGTTGGTGTCGGTAACGCAGGAGTTGGTGTCGGTAACGCAGGTGTTGGTGTCGTTAGCGCAGGAGTTGGTGTCGGTAACGCAGGTGTTGGGGTTGGCGCATTGTCGTTATCAGTAATCGCGACGCTAACAGGGGAAATCGTGATGCTGTTATAGTTAGTATCGGTACTGGTAGAAGTATGGTCGATCGCCCCTGCATGATTCCCTTCAACTAAACTGTCGTCAACCGCAGCCACCGGCACAGTTTGAGCGACATTCCAATTAGTAGCGGTAAAAGTAAGTGCAGTAATTGGTTGAACTTGACTATCTGTAGCCAAGTTAATCGTAACAGGTGCGATCGGTTGAGTATTTAACTGAATGCTGTAACTTCCATTTGCACCGCCTTCCGTTGCATTCGTGCTGGTAGGATTAATCGTAATGCCAGGAGTTTCATTATCGCTGTTGCTGGCGCTGACATCATCGGGATTGAGATTGCTGTAATTAGTATCGGTACTGACAGTCGCAGCAGTGACAATATTGTAAGTTTTACTGCCATCAGCAACGCTGTCGTCTACACCTGTCACCGTTACCGTTTGCGGTTGATTCCAGTTCGCAGGCGTGAAAGTTAAACTATTGCTAGAAACTGTTCCTTCAGCAGGATTGGAACTGCTCAAATCAAGGCTAACATTAGCACTGGGTTGACTGTTAAGTTTAACGGTAAATGTAGCACTGTCGCCTGCTTCTGTCGTTACTAATCCGCTGGCAGGATTGACCGTGACTCCGGCAGTGTCATCATTACCGATCGTAGTTGTAGCGGCAGCAGCGGTAATAGTCGGAGTCGGGCCGGGTGCAACCGAATTTGACAGAGTAACAGTAATAGTTTTCTCCGGTTCAATTATGGCATTGCTCAATACATCTAAAGTAATGGTTTTCGATGTTTCGCCCGCCGCAAAATTAACCGTACCAGTAATGCTAGTTCCCCCTGAAGTGCCGCCGATATTGTTGTAATCGCTGCTGTTTGTAGCAGTTCCTCCAATTGCATAATTTACACTGCTGGCAGCATCAATCCCGCCACTGCGAGTCACGGTAAAAGTAACGGGAGTAGTGCCGGTGTTGCCTTCGGCGATGCTGGCAGTACCGGCAGCAATGGCGTAATCTATGGCATCATTAGCCGGAATAGTTAGTGTCGCTTGATTTGTTGTGCCTGCAATCCCATCATTAATCGTACCAAAGCTGAATACTGCTGTTTCCGCGTTCTCTGCGATATTGTCAGCTTTGACAGTGACAGCAACATTCTGAGTCAGGGTGTTAGTACCTGCACTGAATGTGAGAGTGGCTGGTGAAAAAGTGTAGTCTGAATTTTGGGTAGCCGTACTGCTGGGGTCGATGACTATTGGTACAACTACATCGCCCAAGGGAGTGCCGCCGCTGATGGTGACTGGAACATTAACTACTGTGTCTGTTGTTCCTTCAGTACCGCTGTAAGTGGCGGCACCGAAATTCACCTCAACGGTGGTATTCAGCAGGATCGAGACATCGTTAGAACCGCTGTTGGCGGTGGCGATATCGGGTTTGTTGTCGGCGTTAAAATCTTTGATGGCGATCGCTTTTGGATTTGTCCCAACTGCGTAGTTAATGGGGTTGCCAAAGATGCCTTGACCGGTTCCAGTTAGAATAGAAACGTTGTTTGATTGATTGTTAGCCACGGCGATATCGAGTTTGCTGTCGGCGTTTAAGTCGGCAACTGCGATCGATGTCGGACTATCGCCTCCCGCTGCGTAGTTGGTGGCATTGGCAAAGGCACCTTGACCGGTGCCAAGTAGGATGGAAATGTTGTTAGAAACGCTGTTGGTGATGGCAAGATCGAGGATGTTGTCACCGTTAAAGTCTTCTGCGGCAATGGATGTTGGATTAGTCCCAACTGCATAATTTACCGGGATTGAAAATCGGTCTGCACCAGCGCCTCCCGTGTTCAGTAGGATGGAAACGTTGTTAGAACCGCTGCTAGTGATGGCAAGATCGAGGCGGCCATCGCTGTTAAAGTCTCTCGCTGCGATCGCGGTGGGAGTTGTCCCTACCTGAGATATATTTTCCTCCCTAGCAAAACCGTTGCCTTGAGCGTTTTGTAATCCGATGGAAACGCCACCATTAATGTCTGCTACAACTATGTCTGATAAATTGTCTGCGTTAAAATTTCCTACGCCGATCGCACTGGGCGGGTTTGTCCCGGCGCTAAAGCTAGTGGAGTTGCCAAAAGTACCTTGACCAGTACCCGGTAAGATGTAAACGGAACCACTAGGAAATTCTCCACCAGACCAGTTAGTTACGGCTAGGTCTAGGAAATTATCGGTGTTAAAATTACCTGATACGATGGGAGTACGACTGGATTGATTCACGTTGGTGGGAGTGCCAAATCCTCCTTGGCTGTTCCCTATTAATAGGGAAACAGCGGTTCCGCTGCTGATGGCTAAGTCTGGGATATTGTCGTTATTAAAGTTTTCGGCAGTCAGGGATTGGGGATTTGTGCCGGCAGGAAAGTTGGCAGCGTTCTTGAAGGTAGACATGATTAATTTACCTATTAGTTAACAACAGTAATCTTTGATGTTTCGAGTTGTGAAACTGATGCAAATCGCACCTAAGCTGGCATCAGTATCCCGACGATCGCAAGTACAGTCAGGCTGCCTCCCACAGCGATCGTTAGTATATTCCCTGCCGAAAATCGACTGTTAGGATTGTGGTTTCGTGCTGCTACACAGTTCAATTTATTCACCCTCTCTTGAACGGGAAGCAAAGCTATTACAGACAGATTACTCACTAACCCGTATGGGTTTGGCACTCGAAAACACATATTAAGCCCAATCCAAACAATAGTCAGCAAAAATGGACTAAACTTGGGAGAAACACAGTAGGATTTAGCGCAAAGTTTAATTTTTTTGAATAAAAAATAGCCAAAAATACCGCTGAAAACTGTTCTCCAAAAGGGGCTAATGTCTCTTCCTGTTGCGGTTTTTAATAGCTGCCAGTTTTTATAAAACCAAAAAAATTCATAGAATCCGAAGGTTACTAGGGACATCACGATCAACTTAAACCGAGAAACAGGAAAAAAGATTGGTTGTGAGTTTTCGTTCATATCAAAAACCTCATGGGTGGATACACTACTACTCGATCGACATTGAACTGAACGCACTTATCAAAGAAACCGGGTTTTTTACTGAACCTGCGGGTGAGTGCGAAATATTGTCGTAAAAAACCCGGTTTCTGGCTACCCGTGCGACCAGGAATTTTTAACTGAAATCGGCGATGCTAATTTGGTTAGCTGTCACGCCATTGAGAGCAGCTAAAAATTCTCCGGTTGCTGACAAACGGATGAAAGTTGCACTGTTTTCTTGAGTAAGTGACAGTTGGGAGAAACTAAGATTGTTGCCTAGAGAAAGCAAATCTTTTCCGTCTTCAAAATCCAAGATAATACCGATACCCGAATTGCTAGAGAGCAAGAAGCGATCGTTGCCCTCCCCTCCCGTCAAACTATCACTTCCCAAACCGCCATTCAGCAAATCATCACCGTTACCTCCCAGCAGAATATCGCTGCCATCGCCGCCGTTCAAAATGTCAGCACCGCGATTGCCAAACAAGACATCATCACCGTTACCGCCAAGCATTGTATCGTTAGCCTTGCCGCCGAAAAGAGTGTCATTCCCCACGCCACCGTCGAGGGAATCATTGCCCCTCAGACCCATCAAAACATTATTGCTGCTGTCGCCAGTCAGGATATCGTCGCCGCTGGTACCGAGAATTTGATCGGGAGAATTGCTGCCCAAATCTGCATCGCCGCTGACAACAGGAGTCGCAATCCCAGCAGGTAATATCACAGCTTGAATTTTCGTATCTAAAGCAGCACCAGTATTCTCAGTAACTACCTCGGCAATTGTCTTAGTTCCCGCACCGACTGCTTTGAAGTCTTGAGTTGTTGCGCCCAAACTTACTTGTTGGACGCGGGCTACTGATTCAGGAATTGATGTTCCTATTGGGTTGGAGACAGCAGAATCAATGCGCTGATTTGCTGTTGCCATTACAGTCGCAGCTTGCGAGGTAATTGAGGTGACTTTTTGACTGTTGAAACCGGGGTCAATCTGCTGAATTTTCGCGGCACTTTGCTGAATGATTGGTTCTAAAGCGAGTGCGTTGCTGAGGTTTAAAACAGTGCCGGATTGAATTTGACTCGTAATTGAACTGACAACAGCTTTGACAATTTCGTTAGTAGCTGCACTGGAAGCACCGTCAATCAAAGCAGCAGTTTGAGTGATGACGTTTTGAACTTTTACCATTGCTGCTAAAGTTGCGACGCCGCCCGGTTCGGTGTCGTTGGTGGCCGCGATCGGATCGAAATCTGCGATCGGAACGTCGGCGGGAATGGCAAGAGCAGATTTGACCAGAGATTCGGCCCGATCGCTCTCAATCCCCTTATCTACTAAGTCCACCATCAGAGTAGTTAACAGCGTGACCACAGTAGCGTCAGCAGGTGCAGTAACAGGCGTTTCTAAAGGCAAACCCGTAGCAGTATCAATTCCGCCAAAAGCTACTAAATTTCCTTCATCTGAATCAATTTCCCCATTGGCGTTTTTGTCGAAAGTCTCGAAGGGGATATCGAGATTAAATAAACCGCTATTGTCAGTATTGGTTGAGGGTTCATTAGCATCAAGAACACCATTTTTATTGGCATCCAAAAATACTTTGGCACCTGCAATGTAATTATCAATCACCCAGCGACCGTTATATTTTGTTATCTTGAAGGTTTGAGAATTGCTTGCACCTGCAGGGTCGGTGGCGGTTAACTTAACCTTAAACGGTCTTACAAAACTCAATGGTTTTCCATTAATATTAAACACGGGTGGAGTGCCAGTAAATTTGATGGTGTTCTGGTTAGAGTCGAAAGAGAATCTCAGCCAGCTACTGTTGAAACTGCTGGTTAAAGGACTGCCATCCTCTCGAGTTAATTTGTAAGAGATTAAGTCGCCATCCGGATCGGTGTAGACATTTTGAATGTCTTGATTAAACTCCTTAATGAAATAGTCTAAATGAATCTTTTCTTGTGGCGGACGGTTCTGAACAACACCTCCTCCAGCAATAGCTTCACCCAAAGCCAGCACATCGACGCGCTTGAAATTAAGACCTGTATGTTTAACGTTGTCGTCTTCATCGTCGCCATCGTTGATAGTGACACCGGTTTGTTTTAAAAGATTGGCAAACTCCTTTGGTGTCAGTTTGCGACCTAATTCTTTCTGTGCTAACTGTTGGGCTAATGCTGCAATTCCGGCAATGTGGGCTGTAGCTTGACTGGTACCGTGATAGGTACTTCTCTCGTTTATATCGCCATCTTTGCCAGCCCCGGTGATGGGTGCTCCTGGAGCAAAAACTGTGGTTAATGTCCCGTTACGCTGAGAAAAAGGAGCAATGCGATCAGCAGCAGTGGTATTTGCTGTTACCAATTTCCCAGTCTCACCAGGCTTATTCGCAAAATAATTTCCCAAAGAGAAAGAACCAATGTTGGAATTGTATACCGCGCCAATCGACAGCGAATTCGGATCTGCTGAAGGGTAGTTTACACCTGGAGGCTCATTCCGGTACGGGTAGTAACGGTTGCCTGATGAAGAGACAACAATTATATTTTTCGCCGCTAATGCTGCCAGTTCATCTCCTATACCGTAGAGTGAAGTTTGACTGGTGGGAAAATTTTCACCGCTGCCGAATGCCATACAAACGCTGGCAATGTTGTAAGTATCTGCATTTTGCAATACCCACTGCAAAGCTTGTTCAACATACGGAAACTTATTAATTTCGTCACTAGGCATATTATCCTTATTATCCTTTCTCACTTTGAGACCGATAATATTAGCCCCAGGTGCCATCCCTGTATAGGTTGGGTCTTGGGAAGCAATAATGCTGGCAATGTTCGATCCGTGTCCGTCTTTGTCGCTAGCATCCGCGTCGCCGTCGGCAAAATCGTAGTTATAAACGATGCGATCGCTGATGCCGTTTGAGTCGCTGTCAGGGCCAAAGAATGGGTGGTTTAAGTTGATGCCAGTCTCTAATACCGCTACAGAGAAACCACTGCCGTCAATACCGGAAAAACGTGGTGTGGCGCGGAATTTATCCAAATTTATTTGCGCGCTGGATACACTAGCAGGTTTCTCATGATAGGGGTCGTTGCCGCTGCCGTCAAAACTACCAAAAAAGTCTGCTGGGAGGAAGTTATTAACGAAACTTGAAGCATTACTATTGCCACCAACACCACTAAACAGCACTGAGTCGAGGAAATTGCTATCAATCAGGGAAGTGGATAGATTGTTAGTGACTAGATTGTTGTTGATGCCGCTCAAAATGCTGCTGCTAGGTGAATTTGACTGCGGATTTGTGACGGCAGGGCCTTCATATCCTGTAGTTGTGACACCTGCAAGACGAGGTACAGCGGACAAATTCAAATTGTATTGACTCTCCGCGCTATTAACTGAAGAAACTCGAATGCTGTAAGTGCCGTGTTCCAAAAGGCGGTTAATTAATTTTGAGCCAGCGCCAGAACTTATTGCAGTTGAGATGACATTTCGATCGCTGTCAAGCAATTCAAGATTAATATCTCCCGTGAAGCCGCTGACTGACAAGTTGAAGTCATTGTCAGCACCGATCGTGAATTTGTAGTAATCTGGATCGTTCCTACTTACTGAATCCGGGTAGTTTTTGAGATCGGAACTTGCATTGATTGTACGGGCTGTAGCTGATGTGTTTCCAGCTAAGTCTTGTGCTGGAATATTGCTGTCATTATCGTTATTGGTGACAGCAACATCGGACGCATTTAATCCGTTAAATCTGTTATCCGTACTGACAGCAGGGCTAGTAACAATGGTGTAAGCTTGATCACCGTCAATAGCAAAGTCGTCAACGCCTGTTACCGTTACTGTTTGCGGCTGATTCCAATTAGTAGAGTTGAAGGTAAGCGATTGCGGGGAAACTGTTCCTTCTGCTGTATTGGAACTTGCTAAATCTATTTTCACATCGCCAGTAGGTGGGATGTTTAAGCTGTTTAGTTGAAGGTTAAATGTTGCGGTTTGGCCTGATTCTGTCGTGATTAATCCACTTACAGGATTAACGGTAATTCCAGCAGGTGTTGGGGTTGGTGTTGGGGTTGGTGTTGGGGTTGGTGTTGGAGGTGTTGGGGTGATCGGTGTTGGAGGTGTTGGAGGTGTTGGGGTGATCGGTGTTGGAGGTGTTGGAGGTGTTGGAGGTGTTGGGGTGATCGGTGTTGGGGTTGGCGTTGGGGCAGTGTCGTTGTCAGTAATGGCGACATTAACAGGGGAAATGGTGATGCTGTTATATTTAACATCGCTACTGCTAGCAGTATGCCCGATCGCCCCCGCATGATTTCCTTCCACAGCCACATCGTCTGTAGCCGTTACTGTCACGGATTTGGCAACATTCCAGTTAGTAGCGTCGAAGGTAATTGCACCGATCGCACTTATTTGATTTCCCGCATCAAAACTGATAGTAACTGGTGCAGTTGGCTGCGAATTTAACTTGAGTGTAAAACTGCCTGTGGCACCGCCTTCTGTAGCTGTTATGTTCTCCTGTGAAACAGTCACACCAGTCGTGTCGTTGTCAGCAATCGTGGCTGCCACAGGAGAAATCGTCAGGTTGTTATAATTAGTATCTGTACTGACAGACGTATGAGCGATCGTGCCGCTGCGGCTTCCTTGCGCTATGCTGTCATCGATCGCCGTAACAGTGACATTTTGCGCCACATTCCAATTATTCGGCGTGAAAGTGATAGGTGCGATCGCACTAATTTGAGTGCCCGCGTCAAAATTAATCGTGACGTTTGCAGTAGGTGCGGTAGTCAGAAGTACGCCGTAGCTATCCGTTGCACCGCCTTCAGCAATAGCTGTCTCGCCTTCTGATTGCACAATAGAAATACCGGGACTATCGTTATCAGTAATCGATGCTGTCACATTGGGAATGACTTTCGCGTTATAATTGGCATCGGTACTCGTAACTGTGTGAGCGATCGTGCCGCTGTGGGTTCCTTGTGCTAGATTGTCGTCGAGCGCACTAACCGTGACAGTTTTCGCAACATTCCAGTTAGTGCTATCAAAAGTAATAGGTGTGGCGATCGGATTAAGTTGGTCGCCAGTATTGAAACTGATAGTAACCGGTGCAGTTGGTTGCGAAGTTAGCTGGATTTTGTAACTGCCATTTGCACCGCCTTCTGTAGCAGTTATGTTCGTAGGTGCAATGCTGAAACCTGCCGTGTCGTTATCGGTAATGGCGACGCTAACAGCCGGAATTGTGATGCTGTTGTAGTTAGTATCGGTACTGGTAGCAGTATGGGCGATCGCACCTGCATGATTTCCTTCAACTAAATTGTCGTCAACTGCTTTCACCGCAACAGTTTGATCGACATTCCAATTAGTAGTGGTAAAAGTAAGTGCGGTAATTGGTTGAATTTCACTGCCTGTAGCCAAGTTAATCGTAACAGGTGCGATCGGTTGGGTATTTAATTTAACGGTATAAGTTCCAGTTGCACCGCCTTCCGTCGCAGTCGTGTTAGTGGGAGTAATGCTAACGCCTGCGGTGTCATTATCGGTAATATTAGCATTGACGGTATTGCCAGGAGTGCCATTAACAGTAAAACTGGCAGTAGTCCCGTTATAATTAGTATCGGTACTGATAGCACTGTGAGCGATCGGGCCGCTGTGCGGCGAAGTTTCTGCTAGGCTATCATTAACTGCACTGACTGTCACCGTTTGCGGTAAAAACCAGTTAGTTGGAGTGAAAGTAATGCCAGCAATCGGTTGAATTTGAGTGTCGGTATTAAGTGCGATCGCCACATTTGCAGTAGGCTGATTACTCAACACAACTGTATAAGTATCAGTCGTGCCGCTTTCTGCTACATTAGTGCTGCCGCCCGACTCAACAATCTTTACCTGCGGCCCCCCAGCAATTATTTTAGTAACAAAAACATCAAAGTCACCTCCCCCATTCGCCGCTTGAAAAGGATTTGCTGTTGGTAAATTAGTAGAAGCAGTAGAACCAGCCACATAAACTGCATCAGAACTATTTACCGCAATACCATTACCGTAGTCGTCCCCGCTGCCGCCAAAATAAGTAGAATCAACTAAAGCAGAACCCGATGAATTGATTTTCGTGACAAAAGCATCTTTCCCGCCGCCGCTGACACTTTGAATAGCATTCTTAGTCGGAAAATTAGTCGAAGTCGTATCTCCTGTCACGTAAACATTATTTGCACTGTCTAGAGTAATGCGATGGCCGTTGTCATCTCCGCTGCCGCCCAAATAAGTTGAATAAATCGCATTGTTACCTAGAGGGCCTAACTTGATGACAAAAGCATCATTTGCACCACCTGCATAAGTCGCTTGAACTGCATTTTTAGTCGGAAACTCAGTTGAAGTGGTAATTCCGACAACATAGGCATTTCCAGCACTATCTACAGCGATATCAGCACCTTTATCTTCGCCAAAGCCACCTAAATAAGTGGAATAAGCGCGCGCACCATTCCCGTCAAATTTAGCGACAAAACCATCATAACTACCTGCAAGGGAATTTTGAAAGCCTAAATCTTTCCCCGGCAAGTCAGTCGAATAAGTAATGCCAGTAATGTAGGAATTACCATTATTATCTATGGCAATGGCTTGAGCGTCTTCGCGACCAGAACCGCCGAAATAAGTAGAGTAAACTAAACCACTGCCAGTTGGATTGACTTTAGTAACAAACGCATCAATTCCGCCTCCGTATACAGGTTGGGAGGCATTGGCAGTGGGGAAACCGCCATTTACTACAGGGGGGGAACTGTTGTTGCCACCTGTGAGCCCGGTAACATAAGCATTACCGTTACTGTCTACCGCAATGCCGTTGCCTAGGGCGCCGCTGCTGCTATTGCCTAAAAAGGTAGAATAAACTAACGCATTGCCGGCTGCATTGAGTTTAGTTACCGCAGCAGTGTAATTAGGTGCTGTAGGTTGAAAAGAACCCGGTGTAGTTGGATAACCTGGATCGACTTGTCCGGTTAAATAAGAATTTCCTTGACTGTCTACCGCAATCCCAAAACCGTATTCATTGCCAGCACCGCCCATATAAGTAGAGTAAACTAAGGCCGTTCCTTCGGGGTTAATTTTGGTAACTAAGAAATCAGCTTGAGCCCCTGGCGTAGTTTGAAAAGCACCAGGAGTAGTAGTAAAATTATTAACAGTAGTCCCGATAATATAAGCCGCACCTGTGCTATCTACAGTCATGCGGTTGGCAGAGTCCAAGCCGCTGCCACCTAAGTAAGTCGAGTAAGCTAAAACCGGATCGATAACTAGGGGTTGAGTGGGGTCAAAATATCCCAAACTAAAATTAACTTGACCGTTTCCTAATAAATTGTAAGCGGCAGGAACATTCACCCGCTGTCCGTTGAGATCCTGATAAACTATCGGTGCGTTATCAATTAATTCGCCTAGCGGTGTCTCTAATATTAGTGCTCCATCGTCACGCAACCGGATGTCGTTAACACCAGTATAGTTCATCTTAATTTGACTCGGATCGGCAAAAGGTGCAACTAAAAACTCGCTCTTAAGTTGTCCTTCTGTGCCTTTGAAAACGCGGTCAATTCCTTGATAGACGTTTTGATAAACAACGCCGTTAAAAGTAGGCACATTAGTCTGCCATTGACTAGAATCTTCGCCTAACAGAAAGTTAGCAACTCCCGGTAATTGTTCCAGCCCGGAAATTGTGGGATTCGGGTTGCTGTTGGCTAAGCTGCTGCGGACAATTGAAGAATTTGTGGCTTGGTTCCCCGGTTCATTGGGTTGCTGGAAAGCGACGAAAGAAATTTCGTTTGGACTAAAAAAGATGCTGTGACCGGCACCTTTCACCTGGAATTTCACATTCGGGTCTGTTTGTCCAGTATTTGCAATAAAACTTAAGGGAATTTGACCGTAAGATGCCTGTTGATTTTGAGAGTTCATAGCTGGTACCCCTGGTTTATGTTATGCGACTAAGTATATACAAGTACGAGCTCTGCTGTATAGTAAATTCTTGCGAAAAATTTACGAAAAATACCATTTTCTTGCGAAATTTCTCGGATTGTTGATTAAAAATTGTAACACGGGCTACGGACTCGGTTTTTGTAGTCAATCGACCGCGATTAAAGGCCGGGACGGGTTTACAGGCTTTCTCGTTTCTATTAGAGATATTGGTAAACCCGCCCCTACAGGATTAATATCATGTCCGGTCAAATAGATATAATTCCTGTAGGGGCAGGTTCACCGACAATAATTGCCTAAAACCGACAATCTCATAAACCTGCCCCCACCCAACGACAAATCGCTGTTAAAGTTGAGCGCGATATTTATTAGGAGTCAAACCGACGATTTTGCAGAAAGTCTTGCTAAAGTGACTTTGGTCGTGAAACCCGACTTGCTCCGAGATATATGTTATTGATAAATCTTGCCTTTTTAACAACTGTTTTGCTTTCTCAATCCGGCACTGGGTGACGTATTGATGGGGAGTGACTCCAATTGATTGTTTGAACAAACGACTGAAATAATAAGGACTAATCTGCACTAAGTTAGCCAGTTCAGCTATGTGCAAATCTCGGTTTAGGTAGTCAGTTATGTAGTTAATAACAATCTGCAATTTGACAGGATCGAGACCGCCTTCAAAATCTCGCCTATGCGGTTTTTGTGCACAATAGCGGTGAAGTATGTGCATTGAAAGCGCGTTTTTCAGTGCATCGACATAAAGAGTACCGTTTAATCCACCTGATTCGAGTTCGGTTTTGAGGGCCCAGCCAATGCCGAGAATCAACGGATCGCTGATTTTCCAGTGCGGTATAATTTCAATGAGGTTTGAATTGGTCGATTCGTAAACTGTTTTGTCGAAGTCGGTAGGGTCGATCGCGATCGCTATAAATTCAGGATCTTCGACTGCACCTGACTGGAAATCAGTACCAGCACCACCGATGAAAATTTCTCCTCTTTGCCACGGTTCGCTACCGTAGTGTTTCCCGTTGAGTATTCCGTTTACTGTAACTGAATTGAGTATCAGCCCAATGTTGTGTTGTTGGAAACAGTGTTCGGGAGTTTCGTCTGCTGGCTGACGGTGATATTCGACGTGAATTCCCTCCCATTTTGTGCCGTGACTCGATAGGATTGAGGGACTCGGGAGAATCGATTTCATCGCGTCTGCCTGGGCAAAATCAAGAATTAACTGTTTCTCTGAGGACATAGCTTGCACCTTCGACAGTTGCTATTATTCTATAGGTCTGAAATTCCCGCAGTTATCAAAAGATATCCAGGGCTTACGCGACATATTCTCGGTCTCTTTGTCCAGCATTCGCAATAAAATTTAATGGAATTTGACCCTAGGGCGGTGTAGGGTCGAGTCGGTAATCGGCACTTTCAGAAGCCGTTGCGCCTAAGCTGCTACGCATCTTGCATTGTATTTTTGGGCGGGCGGGACGCCCACCCCACAAGAAACTTGATGTGATTTGATTGTCAAATTTAGATGCGCCTCAGCTTACAATTAATTACGGATAATTATTAACTTTTAGAACGATAAATCTAAAATCTAAAATCTAAAATCTAAAATCAAATGACGCCCACTAAAGTTTCCCACCAGTACAAAAGCACTTTACAGGAAACCCGCAGGCGTCAAAATCAAGCAAACTTAAATCTTAGAAAAGACCCAGTGTGAAAGATTTGTCGATCGGGAAAATAGCACCAATACCCAACCACAGAGTTACCGCAGTTCCCAACAGGAAAACAGTAGTAGCAACAGGGCGGCGGAACGGATTTTGGAACTTGTTAACATTCTCGATGAACGGAATCAAAATCAAGCCAACGGGAACGCCCGCCATGCAAGCAATACCCAACAATTTGTTAGGCAAAACGCGCAGGAGTTGGAACACAGGCCACAAATACCATTCCGGCAGAATTTCCAGCGGAGTAGCAAAAGGATTAGCAGGTTCGCCAACCAAAGCCGGGTCTAGTACAGCCAAACCCACGCACAGAGAAATCGTTCCCATGATGACTATAGGGAAAACGTAGAGCAAGTCATTAGGCCAAGCTGGTTCGCCGTAATAGTTGTGACCCATGCCCTTAGCGAGCTTAGCGCGGAGCGCGGGATCGCTCAAATCTGGTTTTTTGATAATAGACATAGTGAGAGTGTTCTCCTTTTAGTTTTACCCGGGCCTGGGATTCCGCTGTATTCGTTAGTTTGAATCAGCGGCGCGATCGCAGGAAGTATTAGCCGTAAATAAATATCATGAGTGATGAATTCTGAATTTTCAACTCACAATTGGGCGGGGGGGCAAAAAAAATACCGCCCCCACAACTCAAAACTTACAACGGGCCAGAGATACCTTGCTTGCGAATCATCAAGAAGTGAGCCAGCATGAAGACTACAATCAGCCAAGGCAACACAAAAGTGTGCAAGCTGTAGTAGCGAGTCAAAGTACCTTGACCGACGCTGACACCGCCACGCAGCAGTTCAACCATCAAAGAACCGACAAACGGGATAGCTTCGGGGACGCCGGAAACGATTTTAACTGCCCAGTAACCGATTTGATCCCAAGGCAGGGAATAGCCTGTCACGCCGAAAGAAACAGTGATGACTGCCAAGATTACTCCTGTCACCCAGGTTAATTCGCGGGGCTTTTTGAAGCCGCCTGTCAGATAAACCCGGAAGATGTGCAAAATCATCATCAGCACCATCATGCTGGCAGACCAGCGGTGAATGGAGCGGATCAGCCAGCCGAAGTTGACTTCATTCATCAGGTATTGCACTGAAGAAAAAGCTTCTGCTACCGTCGGACGGTAATAGAAAGTCATGGCGAAGCCGGTGGCAAACTGGATCAGAAAGCAAACTAAAGTGATTCCGCCCAAGCAGTAGAAAATATTGACGTGCGGGGGTACGTACTTCGTAGTGATGTCATCGGCGAGCGCCTGAATTTCCAGGCGTTCCTCAAACCACTGGTAGGTTTTTGAGTCGGTGATTTGTTTAGAAAACATGGAGCCAGAATTCCTAAAAGAGTATTGCTGTGGTTGAGGTTCAGGGCAGCAGCCACAAGGTTTTTTGTCGCCCCGCGCCGAGCAGCTTGCTTTTACTAGCAAATGCCTGAGGCTATTTTTTAAATTTGGAGCTGACGAAAGGAACTCTATTGTGCGATCGCCTGCAAGCCCTGGGAAACTAAGCGGTCGCTTGTCCCTACTCGCTGGCGTTGCCCGATCGAATTCCAGACTGTGATAAAAAATGTAACATAATTGCCGTGCAATTTTCACGCGCGCACTCGCTTTTTGGACACTTAAAAGGCTTTTTTAGGAATCTCAACATCTGCCCAAGTCATTATGCGGGGAGGGCTGAGCTACAGAAAGCAGTCCGAGCCGGAAACCAGTTTGCCGGGAGAGGCCAAATTTCATCTCGATCGTAAAACTTCACTTTCGGTCCCAAACGCCCTCAATGTCAGTCGAGTAACCCGAACCGGTTCGATCGTACAACCGAATCTTGTTTTGTAGTAAGGACTTCAGCCGTTTCTAACAGCATCTGCTGGCTGCAACCTGCGTATTTCCGTAAAAAAAGCCGGTGATTGCCCCCATCCGTAAAAGTTTTATCACAATTGAAAAGAAGGCAAACTTTCCACAAAAACTGGCAGCAGTGGCGAGAAAGGAGAGGGAAGCGGCGGTATCGGGAAGGGAATTTCAGGAAGAGACGGGAAGGATGGAAAGTCTCGCGATGGCGGTGTAAAACCTGTCGAAACGATCGCGCAATCTGATAGATTCACATCAGTAATATTTTGAACATCGGCGATTAAATCCGATCCGACCAATATCCGAGTTCCCCGTCTCGTACCGTCATCATAAGATTCAAATCGGTAAGAGAAGAAGCGAGAACCGTTACGATCTTGTACGAAACCAACGACTTGAATTTTGTCGCCTTCGCCCCGGTTAAAATCCCGAATAATGGCATGGCGACCTTCACCGCCATAGAAGAGGTAAGGGCTGGCATTTAATGAACCGAGAACAAATATGTCAGCTTCACTTTGCCCGATTAAATGATCGATTTGTTCTCCTGTTGATAAAAAGCTGTAACCCGATATGATGTCATTACCCGGCCCACCAATCAGAGTGTCGCTGCCTTGATTTCCCTCAAGCAAATCGTCTCCTGCATTGCCGTTAATGTAGTCATTATCTAAGTCACCTCTTAAAGTGTCGTTCCCACCTTCTCCAAACAGGCGATCGTTACCTTTGCCGCCCATTAGCAAGTCGTTGTGGAAGCCACCAAACAAGAGATCGTCTCCATCTCCTCCGATCACCGTATCATTGTCTAGACCGCCGATAAGAGAGTCATTGCCAGACCCTCCCAAGATACTATCATTATTGTCTTCTCCTCTGATTAAATCCGCGCCTTCGCCACCCTCAAGAATATCATTCCCGGCACCTCCTTCAATTTTGTCATCGCCTTCGCCACCGCTGAGACTGTCGTTACCAGAGTAGCCCAAAAGGCGATCGCTACCGACTCCACCTGCGAGACTATCATTTCCTACTCCGCCATCTAAAGTGTCATTACCATCCAAACCAAATAGAGTATCATTCCCTCCCAGCCCGCACAGGGAATCATCGCCAATTTCACCTGCTAGTAAATTATTGAGATTGTCACCGCATATAACTACCATAAATTTGTCCTCCTGAAAACTATTTCACAACAGTCACTCAATTTTAGATTTTAGATTTTTACCCTCCCCGCAATTTCAAATTTTGAATTTTGGATTTTGTAAGGACTTTAGTTCTGATTGACGTTTTGTAGTAAGGAATGCAAATCTTGATTGACCAAAATTTGTAAGAAAAAACTGAAGTCTTACTAGAAAACGAATTTCCGGGACACAGGATTTGCCTGTGTCCCTAATGTTTTAACTGAAATCAGCGATGCTAATTTGGTTAGCTGTCACGCCAGTGATAGCCGCTAAAATTTCGCCAGTTTCTGTCAAGGTGATTAACGTTGCAGTGTTACTAGGGATAATAGAAAGCTGCGAGAAGGTTAAATTGTCGGCAAGTGCGAGGAAGTCGATGCCTGGTTCAAAATCGAAAATGATATCGCTGCCAGAATTGGCGGAAATTAAGAAGCGATCACTCCCATTTCCTCCTATCAAACTATCATCGCCGTTTTCACCGCTGAGAACATCAGATCCGTTACCGCCCAGCAGAATATCGCTAGCTTGACCGCCGTAAAGACTGTCATTGCCTTCACCTCCACTCAAGCTATCTTGACCGCGATTTCCAAATAGGATATCTTCCCCATTATTGCCGAACAAATTATCGATTTGTTTGCCGCCGTAAACAGTGTCGTCGCCGTCGCCACCGTCGAGGGAATCATTGCCTTGATTGCCGTGTATCCAGTCGTTGCCACCCAAACCGCTGAGAGTATCATTGCCGCGTTTGCCGGCCATTGTATCGCTGCCGCTGTCCCCGGAGAGGCTGTCGTCGCCGTCAGTGCCGAGGAGATTGGAGTTAGCTGCGATCGCATCTATTTCTCCTTCAATCACCGCAACAGCAGGTGTATCGGGCAATGTCGTTTGTTGAATTTTGGTATCTAAGGCAGTACCAGTATTTTCGGCAATAACTTGGGCGATCGATTTCGTACCTGTACCGGCTGCTTTTAAGTCTTCAGAGGTTGCGCCTAGGGCTACTTTTTGCACGCGGGCAACTTCTCGGTTAATTGAAGCTGTTGCTGTGTTGGATACAACTTGGTCAATGCGCTGATTTGCTTCGGCCATTACCTTAGCTGCATCCGGGGCAATTTGCAACAATTGCTGAGTGTTTAAATCCGAGTCAAATTGTTGCGCTGCTGTGACGGCGCGATCGACAATTGTTGCTAACTGGTTTGGATCACTGAGATTGAGAGTAGTCCCCGATTGAATTTGTTGAACGATCGCACTTACAACTGCTTTTACGCTGTTGGTATTGTCCAGAATTGACCCACCGTCTATTAAAGCAGCAGTTTGGGTAATGACGTTTTGTACCTTGACCATTGCAGTCAAAGTTTCTACTCCACCCGCGATCGCGTTTTCGGTAGCAGCGATCGGATCTAAGTCAGTGATGTCAACATTAGCGGGAATTGAAAGAGCAGATTTGACGAGAGATTCGGCGCGATCGCTCTCAATTCCCTTGTCAATTAAATCTGCTACTAAACTGGTTAACAAGGTGACAACAGTAGCGTAAGGCGGGGCAGTGACAGGCGTTTCCAAAGGCAAACCCGTAGCAGTATCAATGCCACCAAAAGCCACAATATTGCCTTCTTCCGGATCGAGTTCGCCGTTGCGATTTTTGTCAAAAATTTCCAAGGAAATATCGAGTTCGTATTCACCTTTTGGGCCAGTTGTTGCAGAAGGTTCGCTAGCATCAAGTTCGCCATTTTTGTTAGCGTCTAAGAAAACTGTAGCCCCAGCGATGTAGCCGTCAATAACAGAACCTCGACCTCGATTATAAAGATCGAAAAATGCTATATCCGATGCACCAGCAGCATCCCTTGCTGTTACTCGAATCCAGTAGTTGCGATTGCGCTGCAAGCTATCATCAACCCTGAAAGTACGGCTAGCCGGATCGAAACTCATGCCAGTTGGTAAGGGGCTAATGCGACTCCAACTTGTCGGAATTGGCGATCGTCCTCCGCTGACATTTCGCCACTCAAAGTTGGTGACATTTTCATACCAATCTGCTGTATAAGTTAAGGTATTGCCCGGATCGGGATCGATGAAAGTGTCGTTTTGAAAAGTAAACTGCAATTGAGGACTCGAACCCGGTTGCAAACTCAAACCTTGTTCCCGGAACGGAATATTTAAGACTGGCGGACGGTTGACAGGATTGAGAACATTGCGAAGATTTAAACGTCCTCCGCTAACAGTTCTTCCTGCGAGAGAAGGCAACGGGTCAACTGTTGAGAGAATAGAGTTTCTTAGTTGGGCGACAGTCAAGGTTGGATCTTGGGCTAACAGCAACGCCGCCGCACCTGCTACGTGGGGTGCTGCCATTGAAGTTCCGTCATAGAAACCGTAGTTATTACCGGGAACTGTGCTCAAAATGTTTCTTCCAGGCGCACCTAAGTCTACGGTACTGGCTCCAAAATTGGAGAAAAATGCTAGTTGGTCATTGCGATCTGTTGCTGCAACTGAAATAACATTGGGAAGGTCATAGTTAGCTGGGTAAGAAGGTCTGATGTCATTATTAGAGCTGTTATTACCTGCTGCTGCAACAAAGAGAACTCCTGCACTGTTAGCTTCACTGATAGCGTCAAATAAAGCTCTAGAGTCAGGAACATTCCAACTAGCATTAATGACATCTGCACCCTTAGTGGTAGCGTAATTAATCCCTCTGGTGATAGAGACTAAATCTGGTCTTATGCGACTGCCAATCTTCAAAGGTATCAAACTAACATTATGGTTAATTCCAGTAACGCCAATGCGGTTATTACCAATTGCACCAATGGTTCCAGCAATGTGGGTTCCGTGACCGAGATCGTCACTTGGATCGTTGTCGTTGTTATAAAGGTCATAGCCGCGAACATCGTCTGTGTAGCCGTTACCGTCGTTGTCAATACCATCGCCAGGAATTTCTCCCGAGTTAGTCCAAATATTGGCTATTAAATCTTCATGGTTGTAGTCTACGCCGCTGTCCGTAACTGCAACAATTATCCTTCTGTCACCTGTTTGACTATCCCAAGCTTCCGAGGCATCGATATCAGCATCTGATGTGCCTCCCTCTAATCCAGTATTATTTAAACCCCACAGTTCGCTAAATCTGGTATCGTTTGGTATGAAATCATAGGAACCTTGGTAATTCAGTTCTACTGCCTCTACGTTGGGATCTCGAGCTAAGTTTTCTTGAATTTGCAGCAAATCTAATTCTGAAGAAAATTTGACAATTCGCCACCGATCTAATGGACTGGGTGTGAAGTCAAATTGGGAGTTTGATGGTACTAGGTTTTCTAGCGCTATCTCTCCATTAGCTTGAAAATTGCCTAGAAAATCATTGCTTGCACCGGGTCTCAGTTTCACTAAAAGTTCGCCTGGTTTGTATTGTGAACCAGTGACAGGATCGATTGGTGGCAATTGACCGCCGTTATCATTCGATCGATCGTTATCAATAGAGACCGCGATCGCATCTGCTGCATTTAAACCGGAATAATTGCGATCGTTGCTGACAGCAGGTTTGGTAACAATCCTGTAAGTTTTATCACCGTCAACAACCTTGTCATCAACACCAGTTACCGTCACCGTTTGCGTTTGATTCCAATTAGCAAAGTTGAAGTTCAGCGATGGTGGAGAAATTATGCCTTCTACTGGATTGGAACTTTCTAAATCAATTCTGACATCAGCAGTTGGCGGAGTATTTAGTTTGACTGTAAATGTTGCTTTACCTCCCGCTTCTGTGGTGACTAATCCTGATGTCGGATCGACAGTAATGCCAGCAGGTATCGTCGGAGGCATGATTACCGGTAGCACCGACGGTGTTGGAGTTGGTGTTGGTGTTGGCGTCGGTGGAGTTGGCGGAGTTGGTGGAGTTGGCGGAGTTGGTGTCGGTGGAGTTGGCGGAGTTGGCGGAGTTGGTGGAGTTGGCGGTGTCGGTGGAGTTGGCGGAGTTGGCGGAGTTGGTGGAGTTGGCGGAGTTGGCGGAGTTGGTGGAGTTGGCGGAGTTGGCGGAGTTGGTGGAGTTGGCGGAGTTGGTGTCGGTGGAGTTGGCGTTGGCGGAGTTGGCGGAGTTGGTGTTGGCGTCGGCGTTATATCGTTATCAGTAATGGCGACAGTGACAGGGACGATCGCAATTCCGCTATATTTCGCGTCGGTACTTGTTACCGCGTGATTGATTGTGCCAGTGTGAGTACCTTCTACAACTGTGTCATCCGTCGTACTCACAGTTACAGTTTGGGCAATATTCCAATTAGTGCTGTCGAAGCTAATGGGGGCGATCGCACTTATTTGATTTCCCCCGTCAAAGCTGACTGTTACCTGCGCTGTTGGCTGCGAATTTAGCTGAAGTGTATAACTTCCCGTTGCACCGCCTTCTACTGCTGTGGTACTGGCGGGATTAACGGTAACGCCGACTGTATCGCTGTCGCTGTTAGTAACGCTGACATCCGAGGGATTGAAATTGTTGTAATTGCTGTCTGTACTAACAGCAGCCTCAGTAACAATAGTGTAAGCAATATCGCCGTCAGCGATATTGTCGCCAACACCTGTCACCGTTACCGTCTGCGCCTGATTCCAGTTATTAGGAGTGAAACTTAAAGTATTAGTAGAAACTGTTCCCTCAGCAGGATTGGAACTGCTTAAAGCTACCGTAACAGGTGCCGTAGGTTGAGTATTGAGGACAACACTGAAGTTAGCCGTGCCTCCCGCTTCTGTTGTAGTTAATCCTGCTGTGGGATTAACGGTAATGCCGGGAGTTTCGTTGTCGCTATTCGTAACGCTGACATCGGCAGCACTGAAATTGCTGTAATTGCTGTCTGTACTAACAGCCGCAGCGGTGACAATATTGTAAGTTTGATTGCCGTCAGCAATATTGTCGTCAACGCCAGTAATAGTTACAGTTTGCGGCACACTCCAATTGGCGGGAGTGAATGTCAGCGAGGGTGTAGAAACTGTTCCCTCGGCAATATTGGAACTGCTTAAGCCAACAGTCACGTTAGCAGTTGGTTGAGAGTTGAGTTGGACAGTAAATGTTGCTGTTCCTCCTGCTTCTGTTGTAATTAATCCGCTAACGGGATTGACTGCAATTCCAGCAGTGTCGTCATTAATAATCGTAGTTGTAGCAGTAGCAGTACCAAGTGTCGAACTGCCGCCGGGAAGACCGCCATCAGGCAAGGTGACGGGATTTGATAGAGTGACGGTAATAGTTTCGTCTGGTTCAACGCTACCATCACCCAACACATCTAGGGTGACAGTTTTCGATGTTTCGCCAGAGGCAAAATTAATCAGGCCAGTCGTACTTGTTGCGCCAGAAGTGCCGATATTATTGTAATCGCTGCCGTTGGTTGCAGTGCCACCAATTGCATAATTGACAGTACCTCCTGAATCAGTACCGCCAGTGCGACTGACAGTAAATATCAAAGGTGTAGTTCCCGAATTTCCTTCAGAAATAGTACCTGCGCTAGCAGCAACTGTGTAAATAATCGGATCGTTAGCAGGAATTGTTAAGGTAGTTTCAGAGATTGTACCTGCAAACCCTCCCCCTCCCGGACTCGTACCAAAACTCAAGACAACTGCTTCATCCCATTCTGCAAGGTTGTCGGGTTTGATAGTGACAGCTAGATTTTGAGTGGAACTGCCGCTACCTGCGGGGAAAGTAAGGGTATTAGTAGAAAGAGTATAGTCAGAACCTTGAAAAGCTTTTACGGTACCAGCAGGAACATCTAAAACAGTTGCGATCGGTACAATCAAGTCTGTAAATCGTAAACCGTCTTCGACATTCACAGGAATATTAACAGTCGCATCTGCGTCTCCTTCAAGGCTGCTGTACGCAGAATTAGCAAAACTTGCTTTCAATAGCACATTCAACAGAATGGAAACTCTGTTACTGTTGGTATTTGCGACAGCAATATCTGGTCTGGTATCAGAGTTAAAATCTCCAACCACGATCGCGCTAGGACTGGTTCCCCCAGTATTATAATTAAACGGCCCGTTAAACGTTCCTTGACCGGTGCCAGTTAAAATTGAAACATCATTAGAACTGACGTTCGCTACAGCTAAATCGGGTTGACCGTCAGCATTGAAATCACCAACGGCAATATCCTCAGGACTTAACCCAACATTAAAGTTAGCAGGATTGCTAAAAGTGCCTTGGCCTGTCCCTGATAAAATTGATACGTTCTGATTGCCTGCATTGGCTACAGCCAGATCGGATCTGCCATCAGCATTAAAATCTCCAACTGCGATCGCGCTGGGACTTGTGCCGACATTCAAGTTGGTGGGATTGCCAAAAGTGCCTTGGCCCGTACCGAAAAAAATAGAAACGCTGTTAGCCGGATTCCTGTTAGTGGCAACAACATCGAGATTGTTGTCGCCGTTAAAATCTCCGATCGCGATCGCTAAGGGGCTGATTGCAGTCCCCACATTGTTAAACTCACCAAAAGTTCCTTGATTATTGCCTAAAGCAATAGAAACTTGGTTCTCTTCTGCCACAACTAAGTCAGCGAAGGTGTCTTGATTAAAATCTCCCGCAGCGATCGCCTCTTTAGTGATGCCCGGGCCAAAGTTGTTAGGATTGCTAAAGTTGCCTTGGCCTGTCCCTAAAAAGACATAAACTCCTCCTCCTATATCGCCGCCAATTGCTACCGATACAGCTAAATCGGGAAGCGAATCCCCATTAAAATTGCCGGCAACAATACCGCTGGGAGATCCTCCACTGCCCAAGGTCAAGTTAGTAGCAGTTCCAAAATTACCTTGACCTGTTCCCAACAAGATCGAAACACTGTCAGAACTTCTGTTAGCTACGGCTAAATCGAGACGGCCATCTCCATTAAAGTCCTGGCTAACAATAGCTGTAGGGAGATTTCCTGTTGTCAAGCCCGTAGCTGTTTGTTTAAACGTATTGAGAACGTGGCCGTAAGCTGCGATCGCTTCTGGCCCAAATGCAATGCCAGCTTTAATTGTCCCCGCTGTCACTGCCAATTCCCAGTCGCCGCCTTTTTCTGCACAACCTGTCAGATTCTCAGAAGCAGCAACACTTGCCCCTGTTAGTTGACTCAAACGCTGTACCAATGCTTTGCCTATATTTCCTCGGCCAACATTACAGCCGTAGAGGAGAATTTCGGCATTTGGTGTCAGGGATTGCGCCCATGCTTGGACTGCTGCTACGCAATTACCCGCGCGATATCTCAAATTTTCCCAACTCAATTCAACGTTCCCCAGTTGCACGCAACCGGGTTGCCCGTGGGCAATAATGTGAATTACTGAAAATTGCTCTCCCTGCAAAGCTTCGGCAATTTGTTCCAGACCGTTGCGGTTTGACTCTAATTTAATTACCTCGGTTTCAGGGATAACGCCGTCGATTAAAATTTGAGGGTCGGGGACGGCAGCATCGATAAATGCGATCGCTTTTGAGGAAAGTGGAGTTAGTGAGTTTAACATGACACACCTGGTAAAATTTAAATAGGATATCAGAATATCCTATGACTTATGTTTTTGTTTAGCAGCGCTCCAAAAAATTTTTGTTTTTCCCACTTTCGTTATCAAAAATTCATAGAAGTTTTGATAACTTAACCAATTATATAATCATTAATTTTTAACGTATCGATGATGTACGGATGCCAGTAAATCTTGTTGCATCCAGACAGATAGTCGTGAACGCACTCCGACACTCAGAAACCGAATTTTTTACCGAATCTGCGCGTGATAACTAAGTAATTTCGTACATCAAACCCCGTTTCTCGACTCCGATGCGTCCACGACTCATGGAGATAGTTAGGCGGTGCTTTAGTATCTCTGGGGAGAGTCGAACACGGTTTACAAGCAATACCTCGCTGGTGACGCCAGCCCAGGGCGCAAGCGAATCGCGCCCTATTGCTGAGACGATCGCGTAATATCATCGACGACCGATCGCTTATATTTATTTACAAGTGCCAGCGGGAAGCTCGCGATCGTTCACAAGGCGAGTTAAATCTGCAACAGGGTTCCCAACGTACAAACGTAAAATACATAAAATGTAATACTTACTGGTATTTTACGGAACAATCATGCACAGACGAGTTTTCCAGATTGCGATTTTACTTTTCCTCCAAGTCGTCCTGGTTCTAGGTGGGTGGGCGCAGCCTGCCGCGGCGCTGACTCCTGAACAGCAGCTATTGAGCGAAGCTTGGCGAATTGTCAATCGCTCTTATGTGGACGACAGCTTCAACTCTCAAAACTGGTGGTCGATTCGCCAAAAAGCTGTCAAGGAACCGCTTAACGACAGACAGCAGACTTACACGGCTATTCAGGGGATGCTGGCGAAACTCGACGACCCCTTCACTCGACTACTGAAACCCGAACAGTACCGCAGTTTGCAGGTCAACACTTCGGGAGAATTGACGGGAGTGGGGCTGCAAATTGCGATCGACCCCCAGACAAATACCCTGACAGTGGTGGCTCCTTTGGCCGGCTCACCGGCGGATAAAGCTGGCATCCAACCCCTCGATCGCATTCTGAAAATAGACGGCACTCCTACCTCAGAATTGAGCCTAGACGAGGCTGCAACTCGAATGCGCGGCCGCATCGGCACTGCCGTTACCTTGACCTTGGGGCGCGAGGGAAGGGACGTTGCTGAGGACATTGAGCTAGTGCGCGATCGCATTGCTCTGAATCCGGTTTACGCCGAATTGCAATCGGCCTCGGAGAATTTGCCGCTGGGCTACATTCGCTTGAGTCAATTCAGCGCTAACGCCACTGAGGAAGTCGCTCACGCGATCGACCGCTTGGAAAAACAAGGAGCCGCGGCCTACATTCTCGACCTACGAAACAACCCGGGCGGACTGTTGCAAGCAGGGATTGAAATTGCCCGCTTGTGGCTCGATTCTGGGACGATCGTCTACACGGTTAACAGACAGGGCATTCTCGGCAGTTTTGAAGCCTCTGGACAAGCCCTAACTAACGATCCACTGATTGTTTTGGTGAACAAGGGAACTGCCAGTGCTAGCGAAATTTTGGCGGGTGCGCTGCAAGATAACGGCAGAGCTCAACTGGTAGGAGAAAAGACTTTTGGCAAAGGACTGATTCAGTCGCTGTTTGATTTGTCTGACGGTTCTGGGTTGGCCGTGACTGTTGCTAAGTACGAGACACCTAACCATAAAGATATTAACAAGCTGGGGATTTCGCCCGATCGCGTAGTGCCTTTGGAACCCATCGCGCGCGATGAAATCGGCACCGCAGCAGACTTGCAATATCAAGCTGCACTGCAACTACTGAAAGAAAAAACCGTGCTGGCAAAGTCAGTATAAGCCGGAGTTTGAAGTTTTGAGATTGCAACAGGTAACAATACGCAGGTCTGTCTGTCTCTGCGTTTCGTTCCCCAGGACAGACAAGAATCATCCTAAAAACTCTTTAAGTCAAAAGTGATATCACGTCCGACAGATCCATCTGTCATTGTTCGCTGTGCGAAGCAATGACATAAAAGAATGATGCACATCGGACGTGATATCAAAACCCAAAACAGCCGTTCCCTTAAGGTTGCGGGGTTGATTCCTCGGCTTCGGGTACATCGGCTTCTTGCAAAATGACCTGACGCTGCTGCGGGTCAGCTTGGTTGCTTTGCTCTTGCATCACAGTTTTAGCAAGACTAGGGTCAAAGTAGCGGTTAAAGTCCGATCGCGACTGATTTACTCGCCCTTGGGTAAGATTGACTTCAGCTTGGATTTCGTGCAATTTTTCTTGCACCGCCCGGTAGTGAGGCCAAAGCTGAAGCAAAGCAGAAGTGGCACAGACTGAAAGAACCATGTTGACTGCCAACTTGACGCCTGTTTCGGCCGCGAGGGTTTGGTGAGGGTAGGAACGCTGGCGGCTGCTGCTGCGACGAGGAGTAACCCGAGGGGAGTTTTTTACAGGACGCAGTGGGGTAACGGTGGGTTGAATCGCTTGCATAATTTTTTTTCAAATACCTGAGACTGACGTTTTAGAGTTCAACAGAGCAAATTCTGAGCTTAACGCACACTCGCCGCTGTTAGTCAGGGTGCTGACAGCCAAAATTGTTGAGACAAAGGTGACGCCTGAAGACGGAATTTTCCCATAAAAATGCCTGCCCTTGCAGTCTCGTCTTGCTGAACACAAACAATGTACTGCACTGGGGCAGCAATTGTCTGTATCTGTAATCCGAGAGATTTAACTGCTCAGGCAGGCGTTTTGCGGTTCGCAACAGGTGTCTGGAAACTATTTGTACAGTTCAGTTGACAGCCGGAAAGCCAAGATTCCGGGAATCAAAGCAATTACGAGCGCTACGTAGACTTGGGTATCTGTTAAAGACATATTCGCAAAACTCCTTTTCGCGGGCACGAGCTTTCACCAATTTGAGACAAATTGGTACTTTTGGGAATCATTTGTTACAACTTGCAACACAAATGGTGCCTCCGGGGAGGAGTGGCGCAGTGGCGCAGTGGCGTAGTGGCGCAGTTTTTGAGTGTCGGAGGGGGATAATTTTTCCTGGTTTCCTGGGACTGCTTCCTTCGGACGTTGTTCGGACGATCGCCTCGCACAGAATTACCGCGTTAGGTTAAGATTTAAGTGAAGGTGACACTAATGTTAGACAGAGCGGGTAATTTGCGCTGCGCTCGACCCTTGCCATTTTTAGGTGCACAAAATAGTTAATGCTAGATCAATTTCTCGACGCTTCACCCAATTTTGGAGTTGACGGCTTTTTATTATTGTTGGTTTTGGTGGCTTTGGAGGCTGTACTTTCGGCTGACAACGCGATCGCCCTGGCGTCTATTTCTAAAGGTTTGGAAGATGCCAAGGATCAGCAAAAAGCTCTCAACTTGGGTTTGATAATTGCTTTTGTACTGCGGATCGCCCTAATTTTAACGGCTACTTGGGTGATCCAATACTGGCAGTTTGAGCTGCTTGGTGCTCTCTACCTGCTGTGGCTTGTTTTCCAACATTTTACTTCAGAGACAGACTCCGAAGGAGAACATCACGGGCCCAGATTTGCGACTGTGTGGCAAGCAATTCCCATGATTGCTTTTACGGATTTAGCGTTTTCATTGGATAGCGTTACTACTGCCATCGCTGTTTCTGATAACACTTTTATCGTCGTAACAGGCGCTACTATTGGAATTATTGCTCTGCGATTCATGGCCGGGTTGTTCATCCGCTGGCTGGATGAGTTCGTTCACCTAGAAAGTGCTGGTTACATCACAGTTGGGTTCGTGGGAATGCGGTTGTTGGTGAAAGTAATTAATCCCGATTTAGTTCCTCCGCAATGGCTGCTAGTTTCCAGTATCGTCTTGATGTTTGTCTGGGGATTTTCTAAGCGTACTCCTGAGTCAGTCGAGATTGCAAAATCTCTAGAAATGGCTCTGAATCAGCCGGATGCAGAAGTTTCTGTGCGAGAAGCTCAAGGACAGAAGTCCGAAAATTAACATACTTTCATTGAATAAAATTAGCTTAAATCTGTCAAACCAACAAGATTGAAGGCTGGTCAAAACCTGCAAAAGCCTTTCATCCCGGTGACTTTAGTCCGGGGATGAAAGGCTTTTATTTTGTAATATTGTTTCCTTCACTAGCCGATCGAACTCATGGGAGTACAATTAAGCCTATGGTTCGGCAGTTATCAAAATCAGACTCAGCAATGGTTAGACTGGTGGGATAGGGAGGCGAATTGGTTGCTGAGGGGGTTGGCGGCATATTGGCGATCGCAGGCGATCGGGTTTCACCTGTCGGGAAAAAATGTAACCTTCCGGTTGAGCGGCTGCAAGTAACCTTTTCTACATAGGGCAAGGGTTTTAGATTCTTTTTGGGAGATGTCTAATGATCGGCGCCTCGATCTAATTCAAGAATACTACGTTGTCTTTGCTCACTTATAAACCTTTTGAACTCCCTGTGTTTTGCAGATATCTCAGGATTTCTTTCTTGATAAGAAGAGGCATAACCTTTAGATTTTCTCTTGATTTTTATGAATGAAGGCCTTTTCTTTAATTGGGCTTGTCGTGTAAAAACAAAATGCGTCGATCTTATTTTTCCTTTACCTTCCTTCTTGGTTGACAACATACCACTCTCATACTGATGCAGTTTAATATTTTTGTATGTTTCGTATAACTGTTTTATATGAGCCTCGCTTTCCCTCGACGAAAACCCTATTATCGAATCTGAGTTGATGACTTGGAACGAATTCAAGATTTCAATATCGCTATCATTAGAAATGCAAGTTACTGAAGTTCTCTGTCCATATTTATACACTTTTGGATCGTACAGACAAAGTGTTATTTTTGGTGACAATGGAAGAAAAATTTGCAATCCAATGGCGGTAATACTTGTGACGGCAGGATCTTCTAGCTCGCGGTAAAGCCAGTTGTACATAAATACGGGATGATCAGATATATAAAATTCTGAGGAAGTTTCATTTTTGATAATATGATATTCCAAATCTCCTAAAAGCACAGCATCAAACACCCCATTAAGAGTAATTGCAGAGGCTAACTTATCCTGGTAAAACTGGAATCCTCCAGCACTTGCTTCTTCTGGATCAAATCCATTCAAACTTAGACCCTCTCGCACTATTGACTCTATGTGCGAATTGAAGAATCCACTCACTCTTTCACTAGCTTCAGGCGTTCTGAAGTATAGAGATAAAATAAATCTGTGCAAAGTTAATAGATCTTCGCTGATTATATTAAAATCTCCACTGACGATTTTATTTACTACGCTTGAAGCTGGTCCCTCTATCATTTCAGCTAGAAAATTCTCGACTTGGTTGTCTTTGTCATAAAAATAGTTCTGTGAGAAGACTCCTCTAACTGGTTGATTATATCTCACGTCCGACCTATCCATATCAAATATATTGATTCTGTTACCCTGGCTCCCATCACAAGCAAAATGGTTAAGCAGAAACTGTGGGACATAATGCTGCTTCTTCGTACTCATTAACAACTCTCACTCATTAACAACTCTCACCTACTACATACGAGGCTAAACTCCAACCAAATAGCCTGGGTATATATCCTAACCAGCAAGTCAGCCGCCTAAATTATAATTGTATCGCAGATGCGGTAAAATACATCATATAACCACAAAATACCGCAAGTTGCTCATGTATTTTAACTCCTTATTACTCCCATCCGAAGCTCTTTTTCTCAATAGAGTTCGACGCACAATCCGACTCAAACCTCTTACTCGTCGCCCTGAAAAAAGCTATCTTTATTACATACTAGAACATTTACTTTTATAATCAGCGACATTCACAACAAATGGGAGTTCAAGAGATTCATACTTATATTTTTCAACCTAAATTATCCAATTATTTAGTTTACGAACCAAGTCAAGAGGTGATTCTCCAATGGATAACTCACTAAGCTATGCAAACATCCTCAAAAAAACCCTGCAAGAAGCAACGATCGCCCAACCGCGTTTACAGGCGATCCAGCTTTACCCCGTCTGTGATGTCGATTCGGGTCACTTTCTGATTCTGGCTACAGGCTGGGATAAACAGCGGTGGATTGACACGATTCTGTTTCATGCTCGTTTAGTCGATAATCAAGTTGTAATTGAAGAAGATAACTTCGAGGAAGGTCTAAGCCAAGCGCTGATTGCAGGGGGTATAAAAGCAGAGGATATCGTGACTAGCCCCTTCCCTGACAACAGCGAGAGACAGAAAACCTATCAGGCAGTATAAGGAAGAAGGAAGAGGGGGAGACTGGGAGATGGGAAGAGGGGGAGGATTTTTTCCCAATTAGCAATTAGCAATTACTCATTAGCTATGACTGAGGCTTACCCACAAAGAAAGCTAAGGGAGAATTCTCACCACAAGATAACCGAACTTTAGAACCAATAGGAAAAACATTTCCTGTGGTTGTGAGTGCATATAACTTTTCGCCAGACGGAGTTTTTAAACAATAACGATTTTCTCTACCTAAAAATTGGCGATCGCAAATCACAACAGCCGAATCTTCATCTAAGTATAAACTCAAGTCTTCCTGCCGGATCATCAATTCTCCTTCAGTAGAAAGATTACAAGGAACTTTTACAAATGAATCTCCTTTAACAGCAAAACAACCTACTTCTGTTTCCCAAAAATCCTGCTTCAACGATGCAGAAATAAAATTAGCCTGAGTCACAAACTCAGCCACAAATCGAGATGCTGGTTCTTGATAAACTTCCTCTGGAGTGCCAAACTGTTCTAATTTGCCTTGACGCATCACCGCTACCCAATCTGAAATCGAAAGTGCTTCTTCGCGATCGTGGGTGACAAATACACCAGAGGTTCCCGTTGCTTTAAGAATCTCGCGGACTTCTTGACGCAATCTTAACCGTACTTGTACATCTAAATTACTCAACGGTTCATCTAGTAAAATAATCGCAGGTCTAGGGGCTAAAGCACGGGCCAGGGCCACTCGCTGTTGCTGACCCCCCGATAATTCATGGGGATAACGATTTTCCAATCCTTGTAGTCCCACCAATGCTAATGCTTCGGTGACACCTTTCTGAATATTATGCTTTGACTCTTTTCCTTGATGTGTCAAGCCAAAAGCTACATTTTTCGCGACTGTCAAATGGGGGAAGAGTGCATAGTCTTGAAACACCATACCAATGTCTCGCTGTTCCGGCGCGACTGACATATTAACACTGGCTACAGTTTTCCCTGCTAGGGCGATCGTCCCTGCTTGTAGCTGTTCAAAACCAGCAATTAACCGCAGCAACGTTGTTTTCCCACAACCCGATGGCCCCAACAACCCCAGTATATCTCCTTGATGTAAGGTCAGGGTGACAGATGCCACCGCAGGTGATGCAGCTTGGGAATACTGTTTTGTTACACCATCCAAATGCAGAATTATCGGTCGAGCCATTATTGCTATAAATAATCAACAACTTACTATTCTACAATATACCAGTTTAGTGAGATTAATTATCATAAAGACTTGACAAATGTTTACACCTACTGATAAAATAGCAAGCTAGACTTTTTACTAGCAATGAAAAATTCCCAAAAATCACTACAGCAAACAGGAATCAGGACAATCCAATGGCTATCAACCTTACGCGGTTTATCGGCTAGTGGGTGGACACTTGCGGTTATCGCTTTAGCATTGCCGATCGCCATACCAGTGATCAGTGTCTTATCCAGTATCTTTTTTGAAGCTAAAGATACATGGCAACATTTAACCGATACAGTTTTAACCCGTTATATCGTCAACTCTTTATGGTTAATGATCGGTGTAGGCTTGGGTGTTGTAATGATTGGCGTAGGATGTGCGTGGCTAGTAACAATGTGTCGCTTTCGGGCCAGTCGCGTATTTGAATGGGCATTACTGTTACCCTTAGCGGCCCCAGCTTATGTCCTAGCTTATACTTATACAGACTTTTTAGAATTTTCAGGCCCAGTTCAAACTGCTTTGCGTTATATTTTTGGCTGGAGTTATGGAGACTATTGGTTTCCTAACGTGCGATCGCTCCCTGGAGCAATCTTAATGCTAATCTTGGTTTTATATCCCTACGTCTACCTATTAACAAGAGTTGCCTTTTTGGAGCAATCAACTTGTACCCTAGAAGCTAGTAGAATACTGGGCTGTAGCCCTTGGCGGAGTTTTATTACAGTTGCCTTACCAATGGCTAGACCTGCAATTGTTGCAGGTTTAGCACTGGCTTTGATGGAAACTCTCAACGATTATGGCACTGTTCAGTATTTTGGAGTTGATACATTTACCACAGGTATTTATCGGACTTGGTTTGGCATGGGAGAACGAATTGCAGCCAATCAATTAGCGGCGATGCTATTATTATTTGTTCTCGGTCTAATATTACTAGAACGCTGGTCGCGAAGTAGGACTAAATATTATCAAGCTAGCAGCCGCTATCGCCAACTACAAACTTATCAACTTAAAGGAATTAGGGAAACTTTAGCGGTAATTGCTTGTTTGATGCCGCTGTTTTTTGGTTTTTTATTGCCAGCGGGTATTTTAGTCAAGTTGACCTTAGCTAATTGGCAACTAACCTTAGATGAACGCTTTTGGATATTTGCCCGTCACAGTTTAATTTTGGCAACACTGACAGCAATTTTAGCAGTAGTTATTGCCTTGATTATGGCTTATGGCTTACGCTTATACCCTAATTTAGGAGTGCAGTTAGGAACTAGAGTTGCGGCAATGGGCTATGCTGTACCTGGTTCTGTCATTGCAGTGGGGATTATGGTTCCCATTGGAAAATTTGACAATCTATTTGATAGTTGGATGCGTGAAAACTGGGGAATTTCTACAGGCTTGTTGTTAAGTGGTACGATCGCAGCTTTGGTATTTGCCTATATAGTTCGCTTCCTAGCTGTTTCTTTAAATGCGGTAGAGTCAAGTTTGAGCAAAATTAAGCCTAATTTAGATGATGCGGCGAGAAGTTTGGGTTATAGCCCGATGCAAACTTTAGTTACAGTTCATACACCAATGATGACGGGAGGTCTACTAACTGCCATGATGTTAGTATTCGTTGATGTAATGAAAGAGTTACCTGCTACTATAATTATTAGACCGTTTAACTTTGATACCTTGGCTGTGCGAACTTATCAACTTGCCTCAGATGAGCGATTGGCTGAAGCTTCTGGCCCAGCATTGGCAATTGTTTTAGTGGGGATGTTACCGGTTATTTTATTAAGTTGGAAAATTGCGCGATCGCGCAAGTCTTCAACAGTATAACCCCCAAATCTATTTCCTGGTTGCAGAGCTGATTGATTCTTTTAAAGCTATAGTCCGACAGGGGTTTCAACACCTGTCTAATAGCGAAAGTCGTCTTCAGACGACTATACAGCTAGGATTTCAGTCGGTTTCAACCGACTTTAGCTATAAGAGGGGGAATTTATTCCCTGGCGGGTTTCAGGAGAATGTATCAACCCTTCTTCCCTCTTCCTTTTTCCTGCATAAATCAAGATGATTAATAAAAAATTAGCAATGTTTACCCGCACTACTGGCACAATCTCTTTCTTACTACTTACTGTTCTTGTCACCTTTGGATGCCAAAAACAGGCGGCTGGTCCCCTCGAAACATTACAAAAAACTAAGCAATGTCCAGGATGTGACCTGACTGATACCAAGTTAAGTGACATGGATTTAACCAGCGCTAATCTCAATGGTGCTAAGTTGGAAGGCGCAATGCTAGAAAAGGTCAAACTTAATGAAGCCTTACTCGATAGCGTCAATCTCAAAGGTGCAAATTTAAAAGGTGCTTCTCTGGAAAAAGCAGGTTTATCTGCCGCTGATCTCACAAATGCTGATTTGAGTAATGCAAATCTCAAGGGGGCTTTTTTGCGAGGGGCAAAACTGAATAATGCCAATCTTAGTAATGCCGATTTAAGTGAAACTGACTTAAATAGTGCTGATTTGACAGGGGCAAACCTGACAGGGGCAAACCTGAAAGGCGCTATCATGCCGGATGGTAAAATTAAAAATTAAAGTTAATGGGATTCGGCGGTTTCAACCGCCGAATCACAAAGAGTAGCTTCTTGTTCAAAAAGCCTCTATTTCCATCCTGCGCGATCGGAAATCTTTAAAGCTTCAGGGTTATTTTTCCCAAACACATCAGGGTTGAGAGGGTCAGATTTGAATGTACCAAAACTGGCAACGGCAGGATCGATCGCCACACCTGCAATCACAGGGTATTCGTAATTACTCCTAGCAAAAATTTGTTGCGCTTCGCGACTGGCTAGGTGTTCCAAGAATTTGATCGCGCCTGCTTTGTTACGAGAGGTTTTGACTACACCAGCACCACAAATATTGACGTGAGTACCGCGATCGCGCTGGTTGGGGAAAAATACACCTACTTTCGCTGCGATCGCCTGTTCTGCTGGATCTTTCGATTTCATTAAGCGAGCTACATAATAGGTATTAACCAGGGCAATATCGCCTACCCCAGCAGCAACAGCTTTGATTTGCGCCGTATCATTTCCCTCTGGAGGACGCGCAAAATTAGCGACCAATCCTCGCGCCCAAGCTTCTGTTTTTTGAGCTCCATGAGCTGCTAACATAGCCCCAACCAGAGATTGATTATAGATATTAGTGGACGATCGCACTAAAATTTTGCCTTTCCACCGAGGTTCTGTCAGCGCCTCATAGGTTGACAATTGAGCAGGGTTCACCTTGCTTTTGTTATAAACAATCACCCGTGCCCGGCGCGATAGACCAAACCAGAAACCTTGAGGATCTCGCAAACTTGCTGGAATTGCCGATGTCAGGACTGTTGAAGAAACAGGTTGCAGAATACCTGCTTGTTTTGCCCGCCACAAACGCCCACCATCCACCGTGATGAAAACATCAGCAGGGCTATTTGCACCTTCACTTCTGATCCGTTCAATTAGTTGGTCAGCATCCGCCTCAACGAGGTTAACCTTGAGCCCAGTTTTTTTGGTGAATCTTTGGTACAACTCATTATCAGTATCGTAGTGACGTGCTGAATAAAGGTTGAGAGTGCCGGTTTGGGCTGCGACAGGGGCTTTTTTGCTTAGTTCCCCCACGGCCACGACAGCCATTGCTGTACCACTGGCAAGAAAAATACGCCGAGAAATGCTCATTGTTCTATAATGATAGATTTTTTCATCTGGTAATTGACACGATGGTCTCTCTACAGCCATCTATAGTCAGTGCTTTACTATATTAATGCAAGTAATTCTTATTTGATGATCAAAAGCGTAACTATTTTAGGGCTGACGCACTCGTGGTCAGAAATCCGGTCTCGACTTCGCTCAACCGGCGGTCTTTTTTACGACAAGACTTTGTGGTAGCCCGCAGATTAGGTAAAAAATTGACCTTGCACAATTTGAGGATGATTATTGTAGGGTGTCCCGCCTGCTCTGAAAATACACGCCTTCGGACTCATGGGCCCATCCGCAAAAAAAATCAAAATCATGCCGCTATTATGCAACGTCAAAAAATTTGCTTATGAAGGTTTTGATGCGTCCAGGAGTGTATTTATGACACAGATTTTTGCTGATTAGGTATCACAACAGTTGTTTGCAATAGACATCTCCAAAAACTCCCCAGCCGTATCCCCCATAGGTTTCTGACTGTCTGCCATCAAAGGGCAGACAGTGCTTTTACTAATTGTGAGCGACAACAACTTTTAGAGGTTTTATTAGATTTAGCCCATAGGTAAATTTAAAAAGATTCCTTAAACAACCTCGCACTCCCAAAAAAAAAAGCAACAGCCATCTCCCAAGCGATTCGCGTCACCGCCATGTATCAACTGCCGGAATTCTCGACCAGGCTCAACAGCCACCAAGACGCGGGCTAGCAGTGCACACCCTACAGTTAGTAATTTGCACACTGGACACCCTGCGGATTATTTGTGTCGAATTAGCTCGTAAATTTCCACATAGTCTTTAGCTGGATATTTCCATGAATTGTCACAATTCATGCCTTGAAGCATGAGTTTTTCAAATTCATCATGATAGTCATACCACAATCCGATCGCCCGATCGAGCGCCGACTCTAAAGCAGAGTAGTCGGTTTGATAAAACACGTAACCATTGCGTTCTTCCGGGAGGTGGCGGGTGTCGTAATCTCGATCGAACACAGTATTCACCAAACCGCCAACTCCCCGCACCACAGGAACAGTACCGTACCTCAACCCAATCATCTGAGTCAGCCCGCAGGGTTCGTAATTACTGGGAACCACAATCATATCCCCACCCGCATAAATTAAGTGCGACAGTTCCTCATTAAAACCTAGTTCTAAATGGCAGTCTGGATTGTCATTTAAAAAGTATTTTTCGTGCTGGAAATGAGAGTTAATTCCCGCTTCCGTCGCGGAACCCAAAAGTACGAATTGCGCTCCCTTACTCAGAGAGTAATAAATTGCATGGTGAACGAGATGAACGCCTTTTTGGTCGTCCAAACGACCGATAAAGGTAATAATAGGTTTGTCAGCATCGCGCAGGAACAGCCGATCGCGCAAAGCTTTTTTAGTTTTGGCTTTTCCTGCCAAATCATCCTGATTGTAGTGCTGCGGAATATAGCGATCGCTATCGGGATTCCACACATCATAATCGATGCCGTTGAGCACCCCGCGAAACTTATCTTGATATAAATGCAATGTGTGGCCCAAACCGTAGCCAAACTCGCCCAGGTGAGCTTCCCAAGCGTGGTGCGGCGAAACTGTGGTGACAAAGTTCGAGTAAACAATGCCGCCTTTCATAAAGTTGAGGGCAAAAGGGTTAAAGTTATCTCGGAGGCGATCGTAATCAAAATAATAATCCGGTCTGTGCAAACCCGTTGCTTGCAAAATATCGCTACCTCCCATGCCTTGATGTTTGAAATTGTGAATGGTATAGCAGACTCGCTGATATTCCATCCAATTGTATTTGTATATTTCAAACAGCAAGACTGGAACCAAACCAGTTTGCCAATCGTGACAGTGAATCACATCGGGACGCTTGTTGCTTCTGAGCAAAAATTCCAAAGCGGCTTTGCTGAAAAATGCAAACCGCATATTGTCGTCATTGCAGCCGTAATAACAGCCGCGATTAAAAAAGTTATCTTGAGAGCGAGGTTCGATGAAAAAACACAACTGCCCATGCACCCAGCCGCACAAGACATCACAGAGGATTTCGCCGCCGTACCAGGGCACAGCCAAATCCCGGTAGGCTTCGTGAAGTCCCCAAATGTGGTCATACCTCATGCAGTCGTACTTGGGTAGAATAACCTCGACGCAGTGGCCGGAATTCTCTAACTCCCGACTCAAACCGTAAACTACGTCGCCCAAACCCCCTGCTTTGATGACGGGGGCGCACTCCGAGGCAATTTGTACTATGTACATTTTTTTTTCTCGCTCCTGGATGAATCAAAAAAATATTTTCTTAACTTGACAAAGTATTTGACACTCCCCTGCCTGAAGCCGAGGGGATTCTTAAGAACCGCAATCAAGCGTGGATCTTGATTCGTAATGGCTGTGCCAAACAGCCTCTAGACAGTCCGGTAAAACCATTCTGCTTACTTTTTCTGCCAATATTTGCAGCACCATTACAATCAGCGTTAATCAAATGTCCTTCCCAAGTCTGATACAATCCGCGCTTAACACGCTTGCCAGAAAATTGGTCAGTTGCTGGTTTGCCGGCATTGTAGACGGGCAAATCGTCACCATCCAAAGCGCTAGCCTTGCTTGTATACGATTCTTCCTGTTCAAGGTAGAGCAAGCCGTAACGCTCACAAAGCGATTTCAGCTTACCTCTCAAAGTGTGAAAAGGAATTTGGACAAAGTTCTGATTGTTGCGACTGCCAATATTGATTTCCTGCTTCTGGCCCAAATTGAACCCGACAATCACGCGCTCAATTTTCTGGGCAATGCAATGGTCAATAATCAGCCTTGCCGTTTTGTTGAGATAGTCCCTAACTTGATTGTTTCGATTGACAAGCAATCTAGCTTGACGCTCAGTGATCCGCTCAATCTTTTGTCTATCTTTGATAGATTGCAATCTGGCATTTTCTTTATTGAACCACTGGTTAATAGATTTAAGTTTACGACCATCCACAATAAAGGATGCCCCATTGGTGTCAACGCAAGTAGCCAAATTGTCCAATCCAAAATCAATCGAAATAGCGCTATCAACGACTGTTTCAACAGGTTCTGGTTCAACCTGGGAAACAAACTCGACTTCAAAGAATCGAGCATTGTACTTAGAATGTATCCGAACTTCTTTGATAGCTTCAGGATTGAGTCTCTCAGGGAATGGAATAGATACCGCTCCAAACAGCTTCTTGAAAGCATTCGACATCGGTACATTAAACCGTCCATCCTTAACCACTATCCGAGGAATTATCAATACAAAGTAGCCATCTTTGGGTAAGTAGTGAGGCAATCTCACCTTCGGTTGATAGCTGCCAGATTTAACAGCGCTAGTCAAGGCATAGAAACTGTGAAACGTTCTGTCTACTACTTTCAAAGTCTGTTGAGCAATATCCGTGTTTAGCAAACGATAGTTCTCGTTCTCTTTGCACAGATGGTAGGCAGATTCGTAACGCAAGTGTTTGCGCTCCTGAAAGTAGTATTGTCGAACAGTGTAAAGCCCTACATTGTAGAGATTTTTGCTAAGACGACACAACTCTCGCAGTGCCAAAAACTCAGACTTGTTTAGATTGCGGATTTGGTTCTTTTGAGTCAGGTACATCCTATTGGTCTCGCTGCATATTCTATTCTACAGCGAAACCTCTCAGCTTTCTGCTTAAATTGTGGCAAAAATGCAAAGCCGTCCTAGAAGGACGGGGTTTCCACCCATATTTTATGATGATTTCTAGGCAGATAAGCAAGTCGGCCATTGGGAATACAGGGAAAATAGGCGCTGGTAGCGGATGTTGAGACGGATTTGGGCGATAACTGGCAATAGCCCAACGGGGAAGGATATCATCGAGGCGAAGCTGCAAGCTCTCCTTCAAAGGAAAAATCATCGGTTGAGCAAGTCGAAAGTGCTGCAACTCGATCGCAAATTCCGCAAAATTTAACTCATTTTATCGCATTTGTCAACTCAATCTTTTGAGCCAAATCGCCATTTGTCTCGTCTAGTTCCGAATATCGATCGAATAACTCACTCAAAGCTTCTTCTCCAGCAATTTCTCCATTACTGACAAACTTCTCTACCTCCACTGAACCATCACTCAAAAATTCAATTTCCCACCGTTCCCCAGGTACAGCTACAATTACCATCAGAGCTTCATCGCGATGATGCGCTAAACTGTAATCGATAGCCTGTTTTTGCAATTTTTGCAAAAATAATATTACTTTGTCAAATCCATTATTTTTCATCTATCAAATCTCAAATCGCTCAACAATTTGCGAACCATCTTAAAGCTTGAGATCTTTTCTTGAACACCTCTTTCTATTTGCTCCCATATCATTTCGCTAAATTCTTCCCAACTTGGCGAATTTGCCGGAAGCTGTGCTTATTTTATACTACCTTTTTTACCTTTGAGAATCTCAGACACTTTCATGCCTGCAAATTTGTGTGCGATCTTTCTTCCTCCTTATCTTACATAAATCCCACTCATCATTCTCATACCGATCGAAAAAATGCAACAACTCAACCCAAACCCATAGCATCATTTTCACATACTAATAATTGACCTTTTCCCTGATAAAACCAAACATAACCCTCCCCGCCGCCTTTGCCAAAATGACCTAATTTTCGATAATCTTCTTCAATCCCCTTGGTAAATCCTTTCACCAAATCGCAATCAGCTATCAAAGTTTCACCTTGTTTGAGTTCGACAATCTTAGCTGGTGAACTTGTAGCTGCTACAACAGTAGCTTTTTGTTCGCGCAAAGCTGTAACAGCAATTCTCCACCTACCGTCATTAGAAGCAGCCACTTGTCGGAATTTCAGTTTTTTAGCACCGATAACTACATTGTCCGAACAAAACTGAAATATACCGTCATCAAACTCCCACTGCTGGGCATCCGAAAGCTCGATCGGCGTATAATGCAGGAAATGGCCTTTTTGTCTCGGTTCCAGTTTCACCGTACCAGTTCCTTGATATACGGGAGCGTTGTAATCCATTTCCGTTGTCAAAGATACCCACATATCTTTTAAACGGTTATCCGTTTTATAAACACCGGAAGTCAATTTTCCCATACACCAATGCAGCGCACCTTTTTGAATTATCACTCCCGAATTGTTTAAGTTAATTTCCGCTTGCTGAACGAGGGGAATATTCTTAGTGGGATGGTAAAACTTATTGGTTTCAGGATTGATGTTATTTTGGATGTACCACAAAGCGGTTGGTTCCAAAACTTTTATTTCGTATTTCATAATTTACCTCGCCTATTTACGTGAAATGTGTTAAACATTTGACCCGTGATTTGGGGCTGTCGCGATCCCGGACTTATCCGGTGAAATTTCTCTTTGGCAGACATCCTCTGCTACTGTTAAATTATCTAGCTATATTAGCAATAGCAGACAGCGCCCCTCCACAAGTGTTGAGAAAAATTTATGCCTGCGATCGCACAATCTCCCAATTTACCGATTTTACAAGAAATCAACTCAGGATTGCCCAACATTTGCGGCTCCGAAGCAGAAATCAGTGCCGCAGCCAATAGCAACGAACCAATCTTTCTACCTACCACAAATCTGCGCCTCGAAAACATTCAAGCCGGATTCGCCTGCGCCCTCCATATGCACCAACCCACAATTCCTGCCGGTGCAAACGGCGAACTGATCTGCAATCTCCAGCATATGTTTGAACATCCCAACCAAGGAGATAACCACAATGCCGGAGTCTTCGCTTGGTGCTATTCTCGCATGGGAGAATTCATTCCCCAACTGATTGCTGAAGGCTGCAACCCGCGAATTATGCTCGACTATTCGGGCAATTTATTGTGGGGATTGCGCCAAATGGGACGCGACGATATCTTTGATAATCTCAAGCGCATCACCTGCGATCCTCAATATCAACCCCACGTAGAATGGCTGGGCACAATGTGGAGTCACGCCGTCATTCCCTCAACTCCCATTCCCGATATTAAACTTCAAATTCAAGCATGGCAACATCATTTTGCCGCCATTTTTGGCATTGATGCCCTGAAGCGGGTTAAAGGTTTTTCGCCCCCTGAAATGCACTTTCCCAATCACCCAGATACACTTTACGAATACATCAAAGCTTTGAAAGAATGCGGCTATCGCTGGTTGATGGTGCAAGAACATTCAGTAGAAAATTCCGACGGTTCGGGATTGTCGCAAGACCAAAAATATATTCCCAACCGTTTGGTTGCCCGCAATTCTCACGGCGAAACAATCAGCATCACGGCTTTGATTAAAACCCAAGGTTCGGATACGAAATTGGTGGGTCAAATGCAGCCGCATTACGAAGCCAAAGGACGGAAGAAACAGCAAATTGGCAATATTACAATTCCTTCTTTAGTCACTCAGATTGCCGACGGCGAAAATGGCGGCGTGATGATGAATGAATTTCCCAGCGCTTTTGTCAAAGCTTGGCACGAAAACCGCGAACAAGGCGGGGGAAAATCCGGTGTTGTTGGTTTAAACGGCACTGAATATTTGGAGATAATTGAAGCGGCGGGCGTTAATCCTGATGATTATCCTGTTTGTCAGGGGATTAACCAGCACAAAATCTGGCAGTTAGTCGATCCTGATAGTGCTACACCGGAAAAGGTGGAAAGTGCGATCGCCCAACTCAAGCAAACAGACCACAATTTTCACATGGATGGTGCTTCTTGGACTAACGATTTGAGTTGGGTGAAAGGCTACGAAAATGTCTTGGAACCGATGAATCTACTCAGCGCTGCATTCCACAAAAAATACGACCCGCTGGTGCAGCAAGATGCCGCCGTTACTAAGCAGTTTGAATACCAACAAGCTTTGCTTTACAATTTGTTGGTGCAAACAAGCTGTTTCCGCTATTGGGGACAGGGAACTTGGACTGATTACGCGCGCGAACTTTACAACCGCGGCGCTGCTTTAATGAAGTAGCAGAATTTATTGTAGGGTGCCCCGGAAACCAACTGTTTGAGCTTCCTCAAATATCAGCGTTGACGCACCCTACATCTAGAAAAGTTTATTGATAAAGAGAGGACTAGAGTCCTCACTACAAACACGAACTTATCAATTACTGTCTACATTTCCTGCATCAACCGCAAATAGTTTTGCCGCATTTGCGTCATATTTTCCATCATTCTATTAGCCATATCTTTCTCAACATCGCTCATTTGCTGCCAAAATAAAGCCGATCGCCTCGCCATAATTGCTTCTTCCCAAAGCATCTCCAAAAGTTGCGCGGCCATTGGGTTTTCAGCATCGATAATCCCGCACAATTGCTCGAAGGCCCGGTTGGCTTCGTTGTGAGTGCTAACATCCTGAACCAGGGTTAGGCATTTTTTGAGTTGTACGATCGGATTTTCAGAAGAGTAAGCCATAATTTCACTGAGATAAGCGACAAAATTTACACTGATACCTTTGAGATTACTAGAGTTGTGACACAGCGGTAGAGTTCCCTACATACCACCGCCAAGGCAAATCCATTCCTTGAGAAATCCCGATCCGCGTAGTTTGCACAAAATTTATTGTACCCTCCTCCACAGCTTGCTGAAAGTTATCGCTCCGGTGTTCCAATCGCAGCGGTTGGCCTGCACCCAAGGGAAAACCGCTTAAAGTTCGATCGATCTGCAGCACCTTACACAGTTTCCCAGGCCCGGCGGCGAGGCGCGATCGCTTCTTCTCGGGAATTCCAGCGAATTCTTGGGGAAGCGCATCTAGCTGCAAAGCTCGAATCAGCACACCACTAGCAACTCCCTCTGCATCCGTCACCACATTAAAACAGTGATACATCCCGTAGATTAAGTAAACGTAGCTCATACCCGGAGGCCCGAACATCACCTCACTGCGAGGAGTGCGCTGTCGGTAAGCGTGACAAGCGGGATCTCCCGGGCCGTAAGCTTCGGTTTCGACAATCATTCCCCGAATTGTCTCGCCGTCAGGAAACTGCCGCACCAGAGTACAGCCGAGCAAATCTGGCGCTACGCTGGTAGATGGCCGCGCCAGCCAAAAAGATTCTACAATCTGAGTATTTGCACTCACTCAACAACAGCAGGTAAATTATGGACGTTAAGTTAGTTTTAGCAGTCTTGACAGCAGTTTTCACCGTTTGCTGTCTGTTCTTTGGTACAAAAAACGGATTCTACGATACTGACAAGTATCACGGTAACGGTTCTGCTCACTAATTTTAGGTGGCTGTTAGTTGCTTAAAAAAACCGCTGTCTGTTATTCAGACGGCGGTTTTTTTAAGGAACCACAGAGGCCACAGAGGACACAGAGAAAGAGAAAAGAGAGAGCAGAAAGAATGAAAAGAAGTTGACAAATGATGAGACAGCAGATTGCTGTATTTCCTGCAATTAAGGATGAATTGTGCCATCTGGCATTTTAGCTTCTTGCAAGCTAGCATTTGAGAAGTCAGCGCATCCCATGAGGTTGAAACGCATTGTCGCTCCTCGATCCGTTGCTTTCATATTGAAACCAACTACTGCATTTTCTGGGTTATTCTTTTGTGGAACAGCGGTGACATTAAAATCCACATTAGCTTCTTTTTCATTACCCTCAAGGTTGAAAGTGATGCCGGCACAGCCCAAATCAGCTCCCGTCAGGTTGGCTCTATTTAAGTTGGCATTTTTGAGGTTGGCATTGGCTAATTTGGCTCCTGACAAATTAGCACCTTCGAGGTTCGCTCGCTGCAAGTTAAATCCTTGTAAGTCAAGTCCCTTCAAGTTGGCATTGCTGAAATTGCATTCGGGACATTGCTTGGTTTCCAGTAATTACTTGACTTGGTTTTATTGAGTTGAAGTCTGTATATATTTGGCCCCAGTAAATATAACTGCGATGGACAATCCAGCAGTAACTAAATTCTTTAATTTCATAAATATCCGAAAAGCTTGGGGGGCTTTCTGTCGCGGTTAATAGATTTCTCCAAGAGTGCGATCGACCTCTCCAGAATTTCCCCAACAAAATTGTCGGCATCTGAGTCAAGCAGTCCGGCCCAATTAAACACCGCCGGACTTATAAATCCCGCCTCCTTTCCCTCGCCAGTGCTGCTTTGAGTTTCGGACTCATCCCGTCCGTCTGCTTCACTTCGCTTTGAGCAGTCCACAACGGCAATTTATTGCTACGCAAAGGCGCGCATTGGCATATACCTGCAGACTGAAATAAAAGAAACTTTATTTATATCCCTGGAAAGAGGAAAATTTCGAGAGACTTGAGGATAATTAATTTAGAAACGCAATACTGTACCTGCCCTGTTAAGTTCTCAGCAACTACTTTTTTTGTCAAAATTGCTTTGAGAAATTAATTTACTCTAAAAATTGTTGGCAGCAGGTCAGGCTCCTCAACCTCACCCGAACACACCCCACCTATAATCCCGACAATTCGGAGCGGCAATGAACACAATCAAATCCGAACCCAAAAGATCGCGCTTCATGGCTCTGTTGCTGACAACGCTGCTGACCTTTCCCTTTGTGAGTGCTTGCGGTTCTAGCCAGGAAAGTTCCGCTCCTCGGCCTCCTGTTGACAACACTCGCGCTGGAGGAGTGCAAACTAATCGCGGCTCCGCTCCTCCCCCACAAGCAAAAAAAGGACTGAACACTGCTCAAAAAGTAGGGATTACTTTAGCAGGAGCAGCCGCCCTTTACTACATCTACAATCAGCACAAAAATAAACAAGAAAAGGGGCCGCAGGGAAAACATTACCTTTCCAAAAACGGTCGGGTGTACTACCGCGATGCCCAGAATCGCGCGGTCTGGGTAACGCCCCCGCCTGAAGGAATTAAAGTTCCGGAGTCCGAGGCATCGCGTTACCGCGAATTCCAGGGGTACAACAACCAAAATACCGGTCGAGACCTTACTAGCTTGCCGGAAGCTACAAGTCCTGTTCCGGCACAGTAGTGTAAGCATTTGAGATTTTAGATTGCAGGTTCCGTGACGTTCAATTAAATCTGGGATTCCCAATCTAAAACAGTCGTTTTTCAACACATAAAAAAGAGGAACTCTATCATGGTAGACGGATTTTTGCGGAAGTTAAAAGATGCGATCGTCGGGCCAGACAGCGAGCAAGTCGATCCTGACGGCTATTACGAAGATGCCTCAAATCCCGGACAGTTCGGCAACGTGACTCCAGCCAGCGAAGACCCCTACGGCGACCCCGGTGGCTACGGAGAGCTCGGCAACGTGACTCCAGCCAGCGAAGACCCCTACGGCGACCCGGCTGAGTACGGAGAGTACGGCAACCTGACCCCGGCCAGCCAAGACCCCTACGGCGACCCCGCAGACTACGCCGGTACCGACTACGGACAGTTCGGCAACCTGACTCCGGCCAGCGAAGACCCCTACGGCGACCCCGCAGACTACGTAGCGGATGCTGGAATGTTCGGCAATGTGATCCCGGCCAGCGAAGACCCCTACGGCGACCCAGCGGATGAGGAAGGCTTTAGTTAAGTCAGTTAGCTAGAAAAATTACCTGGTAAGCAACAGCACCCCTGCGGGGGTGTTTTTTTGTTGGGGGCTAGCAGCGGTATCTTATGTTATTTAAAGATTGAGAAATATTTACATTCTTTTCTTGTTTTTGTTACTAAATTTGTTTTGTTGTGTTCTCGTCTGAGAAGCACAGAAAATTTTAGGAGCTATGGCACAGGATCTTGCCCGCGAACAGCTCGTCAAATGGCTCACAGAGCAAATTGACCAGCAGAAGTCAGAACTTGCTGAAGTACAAGCGAAAGCTGTACAACTAAAAGAAAGTATTCTTTATTACGAGAGTACGCTGGCGCAGGTAGCTCCTGATGAAGTGGCATCAAAACCTACAGATGTGGTTTCCGAAACAGAAACACTGACTTTGAATGAGAGTCAAGTAGCTTCGACAAGTTCTCTTGGTGCAGAGGAACATCTAAAAGGAGGCCTAGCCAATGTTAGTTTTGCTTTTGAAGATGCAGGTCTTGAAAAAGCAATCTCTCAAAACAGACATCAGCGTAACCCTGTGGAGATAAAGCGTCCTCAGTACCTGGGGCTGACCTTTGCAGAATCCATAGAAAAGGTTTTGAATGCTCATCAAGAGCCAATGCTAGCCGATGGGATTGTCGAAGCTATATTTGACGCGGAATCTGAAGAGGAATTTTGGCGAGCCAAAAACTCCTTGAGCGTAGAATTGCGTCGGGGCGCCGAGACACATAAAAGGTGGAAAAAGCTTGGTCGAAATCTTTATGCTTCAAATTTGTGCAACGAATAATCAGAGTCAAATAATGCGAGCAACACGATGATGACACCGCAAATGATATTTTCTCCGTTAACAAACAGCGACGATGCTTTGAGTTCCTAATTCAAAGTATCGCCGCTGCATTTTACTTGGGGATGTGGCGGAACAGGAAAACGCATCCGGCTCCTAACCGGATAACCTGCCAGGGTTTTGTGGGTTCGAGTCCCACCATCCCCACAGATAACAACCTTGCTCGGTAGTGGCTTTGGGCTATACACCTAAGCTGCAAGAATTTAATTTCTTGCGGTCTGGACTTTCTTTTGCTTTTATCATAGCACATTTGTCAACCCTTAGCTACTACCACACGGTCACAAATATGTCAACACTGTTTTGGATTTTAGTGGAGAGTTTTTCCTTATGGGCAAATTACGAAATAAGAGCATGAATTACAAAGGTTTAGTGATTCATTGTCAGCAAAACGGTGGGCTAATCTGCCTGACCGATATGTGGAAAGCTGCCGGGTCTGTTAAATCCCAAGAGCTAGATAAGTGGTTGATACAGAAGCGTATCTGTGAACGGCTGTTGGAATTAGTGCTTGAAGCTAAGCTTGAGTTAAAACCCGTTGTCGAGAGAACTTTTGTAGAACAACCAGTCGCTAACTCTGCATGTAAAAAATACAGAGCTTGGGCAAGCCAAGTCAGAAAATTAGCTAAAGATGTTGGTCTGATATCAACTCGGGGAGGTATAGGCGGTGGAACTTATGCCATAGACAAGATAGCCATCGAATATGCCGAATCCTTGTCTACAGAGTTTCGTGATTGGGCGCGAAATGCTGTCAAAGAAAGGATTGAAGAAGAAGTAGATCCAGAACTCGGCGTTCGCCGTAGTCGGCAAAGGGCAGTTAAAAATTGGGAAAAGCAAGGCAAAAGCCGTGAATATATTGGAGCCCGTCTTGACTCTATTCCCAAAGAAGACTTCTACGAGGCAGCTTTGTATGAACATGGGGTTCAGGTTCCACTGCACTTTGCTCAGTGCAAGGCGAGGGTGTATCAGCCGATCATTGGCCGTACCGAAGATTTCCGAACAGCAAGAGGATTGAAAAAAGGACAAAATTGCAAAGATGGCATGACAATGGAGGAACTGGCTGCTACAGATTTTGCCAAAGTTCTCAGTGCCAAGCGGATCAACACGCTCAATCCTAATGGGGTGAACTCATGCGCTAGCATCTCCCACTCCACAGGGCAGCAAGTTGCTCATCTGCTCAATCAGTAGCCTGGTTAACTTAATACACAATGCTGCTTGCTTACGTTTACAAGCTGAATCCATCGCTCAAACAAGCTCAAACCATCGAGCGGTGGATTCATTTGCTTCGTTTGCAATACAACTTCAGAGTCCGAGAGCGGACAGAAGCCTACGAGCAAGCAAGATTCCCTGTTATGGGGAACTACTGCTTGCTCGAAACTCAAGCCGAGTGTTGCCCCTTGGCTTGCTCGTTAAGCAAAGGTGCTTTGTACGGCAATCCTTGGACAGCAAAAGGCAAGAAAAGGACTCCGCTGGCTCAACAAGATGCCAATCTGGTTGACCTTAAGCAAGAGCGTCCTTGGTATAGAGAAATCTATCACCATGTTTTGCAACAAATGCTGAAACAGGTTGATGCTGCTTTTGGGCGCTTTTTCCGAGGATTGGGCAAATATCCGAAAACAACGCGGCATGGTAAATTTCGCTCTTTCACTTACCCGCCTGGAGATGTCGCCTTTAAAGGCAATAAAGTCCGACTTCCCGGTATTGGGTGGATGTCGTTTTTTCAGTCCCGACTGTTTCCCCACGGTTTCAGCATTCGTTCCGTGACTGTGCGGAAAAAAGCAGATGGCTTTTATATTTCTGTTCGGTTGCAAGATGAGTCAGTTCCAGATGTTCCCGCAGCGAATAAAGTTAAAACAGCAGTAGGAGTAGATCTGGGTATCAAGAAGCTAATGTCTCTGAGTACGGGACACACCATTGCCAATCCCAGATTTTATCAACAGATGGAGCGGAAGCGATCGCGACTAAACCGTGCTGTCAGCCGCAAGGTTTTAGGTTCCCGCCGCAGAAGAAAAGCCTGCCAGCGCTTAGCAAGACTGGAACAAAAAGTTGCTAATCGACGAGAGGATTACCAATGGAAGATAGCTAATAGCTTGGTCAAGCAGTTTGACCTGATTGTGTTTGAGAATCTTAATATTCAAGGCATGATGGCACGCTGCAAACCAAAGCAGGATGAAAACGGAAAGTATCTGCCTAACGGTCAATCTGCTAAATCAGGACTGAACAAAGCCATTGCTGATGCTGCTTGGGGTTCATTAAAACAGAAAGTCAAGATTTTGTCCGAAAGGGCGGGCGTTCTGGTTTATGAAGCGGTGCCTCACTTTAGCTCTCAGGAATGCAGCGAGTGCGGGTATGTCAGTCCCACAAATCGAGATCAGGAAAAATTTATCTGTGAAGAATGCGGTCATCATGAGGATGCCGATGTGGATGCTGCAAAAGTTATTTTGCAGCGCGGTCTGGATGGACTGGGAATCTATGTGGATGCTGTACCGAGAGTCCCTCGGAAACAGGATAAAAGTACGCCCGAGGAGCCTGTTGGAAGACAGGGAAAATCATCCGCGTTGGTGGGTGAGCCTGGGAACCCTAAGAGAGTTCCAGCAATGGGAGTTATTTGAGTGGAGGGGAGTTTGAGCGATCGACTCTCAGCCTTTACGGCTGTCAATTGAAATCGGGTGTGTCTGACCAAGTTGCGATCGCCCACAAATTAGGCATTTTCTCAAAAACGGAGAGGGTGGGATTTGAACCCACGGTGACATCACTGCCACACTCGGTTTCAAGCCGAGCGCATTCGACCACTCTGCCACCTCTCCGGGTGCATAAATTTTATCATACCAGCAATTGTCTCTAACTACAAATAGCCGCAGATTCTGTGCGTCGATAAAGAATTTGTTCTCTTTCTACCGCGAAATCTGCCCCCAGCCATACCAGAGACACTTCCGACACTGCTCCATTTTCCAGCAGGACGAGCGAGAAATTCCGCAGTTTCGAGCACTCTCTCTCCACAATTCGCGGTACGCTGGCCGCATTCAAATAAACTGTACCCTCCGCACTCACCTCCAGCGACTTCCGCAACTCATGCTTTTTGTGCCGCAGTTTGTGGTGCATATGACCAAAAGTGACCAGAGGTATGTGCTTCCCAGAACTCCGAGTTCGATCGATCGCCTCCGCAAAATCCGGGTCGCCCCAATCCCCTCCCAGCGGCTTCCAATCTCGCCCGCAGGGGTCTTCAGGAGCCTCTCCCAACCCCGTCGGGCCCGTGTGACCCAAAAAAATCACATTTTCGCAGTCCGCCTCCGCCGCAGCTTCTGCAATGCGTCGCGCTGACTCGTCAAAACTCTCCACCCCAAACCACTCCGAGTAAAAATCCCCGTACTTCCACTCCGATCCCCCCCAAGTAAACGGGCGGCTTCCCACCACAGTTACGCCGAATTCTGGAAAATCCCTTTTCCCGTAACCGACGTGAGCTTCTCCCATTAAATCTAACTGCTGTTTCACCCAATTTTCTTGAGTGCGATCGTAAGGGCACTGACTGCGGCCCCACTCCGTCGCCGTGTACCAAGCATCGTGGTTCCCAAACACCGCTGCTTTCGGAATGTCCAATTGGGCGATCGCCCGCACCACCTCCACCGACTCATTACCAAAATCCCCCACAAACAGCACCAAATTAACGCCCAGATGCTTCAGGGCCTCGCCGTCTTCAGGTTCCCAGCGATCGTGAACATCCCCCACCACCGCAATTTTTATAGATTTAGCTTTATTCATGTGATTTGTCATGTGCGATCGATCCCTAGCCCCTTCTTACTCAGCATAAGAAACAGCGACCAATTTTTGCACTCTCCCCCAGGCTATTTTAGATTTTAGATTTTAGATTGGCTCCACTGAACAGCCAGCACTTTTTGGTGAATTCAACTATAATTCAAAATACACTTTAGCTGTCTTCGCCACCTTCCCCGGAATATTCTAACTGTGTTTACCACCGCACCTGCTCCGAACTTTACTCAAACCCGACTGCCCCACGACTTGTTTGCAGCCATTAACGCCCTCAAACAAGAGTTAAACGCCGTCATTCTCGCCCACTATTACCAAGACTCCGAGATTCAAGACATCGCAGACTTCATTGGCGACTCCCTAGAACTTGCCCGCAAAGCCGCCAACACCAGCGCCGATGTCATAGTTTTTGCCGGAGTTCATTTCATGGCTGAAACCGCAAAAATTCTCAATCCCGACAAATTAGTATTGTTGCCAGACTTAAATGCTGGATGTTCCCTCGCCGACAGTTGCCCCCCCGAAGCCTTTGCAGCTTTCAAAGCGGCTCGGCCAGGACATTTGGTAATTTCATACATTAATTGTACCGCCGCAATTAAGGCAATGAGCGATATAATTTGCACCAGTTCTAACGCGGTTAAAATTGTCAACCAAATTCCCGAAAATCAGCCGATAATTTTTGGACCAGATCGCAATCTAGGCCGCTACGTCATGGAACAAACCGGTAGAAACATGGAGATTTGGCAAGGAGCCTGCATCGTCCACGAAAACTTCTCAGAAAAAAAGATAGTTCAACTCAAAATCGAAAATCCCGAAGCCGAAATAATTGCCCACCCAGAATGCGAACCTCCCGTGCTGCGCCACGCTAATTACATAGGCTCCACCACTGCTTTGCTCAAATATTCTCAAGCTAGTTCCAGCCAAGCTTTTATTGTCGCGACTGAACCGGGAATCATTCACCAAATGCAAAAGCAAGCTCCGCACAAACGCTTTATTCCCGCGCCTCCCAACAATAATAGTTGTGTTTGCAACGAATGCCCGCACATGAGATTAAATACCTTGGAAAAATTGTATCTAGCTATGAAAAATCAAACGCCTGAAATTACCATGCCCCTAGATATTCAACTAGCAGCTTTGCAGCCCATCCAACGAATGCTAGAAATGAGCTAACTGGTGGCTATTTTTCAGTAAATACATTGTATGCTGGGTTGGGCACGGCGATTAAATTAAGTCATTGCCTAACCCACCCACTCGGCACTTCGTGAAGCAGTGGTTAACTCTTTCTCTTACTCTACGGTTCATTCCTTTAAAACTCATCAACAATAAATGATACCAGAAAAACTGATTGTTTTCACCCGCTATCCCGAACCGGGAACAACCAAAACTCGACTAATTCCGGTGCTGGGAAAAACAGGCGCTGCCAACCTTCACCGCTTGATGGCCCAACGAACGATCGCCTGCGCGCTCTCTCTCCAAACATCCCGCCGATTATCCGTAGAAATTCACCGAGCCGGCGGCAGCCAACAACTGATGCAAGAGTGGTTGGGAAGTGATATTTCTTGTCAAAATCAAATAGACGGTGATTTGGGCGCAAGAATGACAGCAGCGTTTCAAAAGTCTTTTAATTCAGGAGTTGAGAAAACAGCAATTATCGGCACTGATTGTCCTGATTTGAAAGCCGAAATCATGGCACAAGCTTTTGAGGAACTGAGCCAGCACGATGTAGTTTTGGGCCCCGCAATAGACGGAGGTTATTATCTGATCGGGTTGCGGCGATCGATACCGGAATTGTTCGGTGGCATTCCCTGGGGAACCAGTGAAGTATTTACTTGTACGCGGGCGATAGCCCAAAAGCTCGAGCTCAATATTGCTTATCTTCCCACTCTTACAGATATTGATCGACCAGAAGACCTCCTTGGTTTAGATATTAATATGTTGAATAACTAAACTCTATTTAAGGCTTCTCAACTATTAGAAAGAATCATATGCTTTTTAATAAAAATGCTTGCTTGTAAAACCGGAACGTCATAATATAGTAATTGTATTTGTCTAACCAAATGCTGAATTTCAGTAGCAGTTAGACAGCGCTTGGGACAATAGTCCCAGGCGCGAGAACAAGCCAAAAATTAGCAATTAAATTAGCAACTAACAGATCAGCTTTGTACAAAACCCGCCATGCCACAGGAAAGCCCAATGTAGGCGCGGGCCCGGCGTAAAAAATGAGCAACTAATAGCTGGGTTTTTTACCGCAAAACTGGGTCTAAAGCCCCGTCCTTATAGGACGGCTTTAATTTAGCCAAAACTGTGAATTAGTCTTTATATCCATCACAGCGACGTAAATGTTAGTATTTGGAGCCAAGCTAGAAGGAAAAAACGAGCAGTACGAACGGCTAGACGAAGCCATTCGTACTGCTCGTTTTATTCGGAATAGCTGCATCAGGTACTGGATGGACACAAAAGATGTAGGTCGCTACGACTTAAGCACTTATTGCGTAGTCTTAGCGAAGGAGTTTCCTTGGGCAGCCAAGCTCAACTCAATGGCAAGGCAAGCTTCTGCGGAAAGAGCTTGGTCAGCGATGGCGCGGTTTTTCGACAACTGCAAGAAAGCAAGACCCGGTAAAAAAGGTTTCCCGCGATTTAAAAAGCATGAAACACATGGTTCTGTTGAATACAAAACTTGTGGATGGAAACTTTCTGAAGACAGGCGAAATATAACCTTCACCGATGGATTTAAAGCAGGAAGTTTTAAATTATGGGGAACTCGTGACCTACACTTCTATCAGTTAAATCAAATCAAGCGGGTGCGCGTAGTTCGCCGAGGTGATGGATACTACGTGCAATTCTGTATTGATGCTGAACGAAATGAGAAGCGCGAACCTACTGGACGAACCATTGGTTTAGACGTAGGGCTAACGCATTTCTCTACAGACTCTGACGGAAATACCGTAGAGAATCCACGCCATCTGAGAAAGTCTGAAAAATCACTTAAAAAGCTTAATCGGAGACTCTCTAAAACTCAGAAAGGCTCTAAAAATAGAGTTAAGGCTCGGAATCGTTTAAGCAGAAAACACCTCAAGGTAAGTAGGCGACGTAAAGACTTTGCCGTGAAATTAGCAAGGTGCGTAATCCAGTCCAACGACTTGGTAGCCTACGAAGACTTGTCGGTGCGTAACATGGTTAAAAACAGAAAGTTGTCTAAGTCTATATCCGATGCAGCTTGGACAGCTTTTAGAAATTGGGTTGAATATTTTGGCAAAGTATTTGGGGTGGCGACTGTTGCAGTGCCGCCACACTATACAAGTCAAAATTGTTCTAGTTGCGGGAAAGTCGCGAAGAAATCGTTAAGTCAAAGAACACATATTGGTCCACATTGTGGATTTGTCTTAGAGCGAGATTGGAACGCCGCTCGCAATATATTAGAACTAGGATTGCGTACCGTGGGGCACACGGGAACCTCAAACGTCTCTGGAGACATCGACCTCTGTTTGAGTGAGGAAACTCCTTCAAATAAGTCGGGTCGTAGAAAGAGGAAGTCTAAACAGTGATGTTTAGAATCACCGTGGCTTTAGCCCGGTGAGGATGTCAACAAACTCTCCCACGTTAAGGCCAAATGTAGGGGCGAGCCCGGTGTCAAAAATGGGCAAAATCAGCTTTGTACAAAACCCGCTCTCTCTCACGGGCTGCTTAATTCTGTATGTCGCCAGAAAATCCCAATCTCAAAATTTCCATTATCATTCCAGTCTTAAACGAAGCATCTACAATTGCCCCAGTCATCTCCACCGCGCTTGAGGCCCAAAATGTCGAAATAATTGTCGCTGACGGCGGCAGCAGTGACGGTACTACAGATATAGCAAAATCTTTGGGCGTCCGAGTTATCTCCACCGCCCCAGGCCGTGCAGCCCAAATGAATGTAGGTGCCGCCGCCGCTACTGGAGAGATATTGCTGTTTCTCCACGCCGACACTCTTTTGCCTAGCGGGTACGACGATAGCGCGCGTCGGGTACTAGCTAATCCCTGTACGGTAGCGGGGGCCTTTGAACTCAAGATTGACGCCCGCAGTCTCAGCCTCCGGTTGGTAGAAACAGGGGTAAACTGGCGATCGAACTTTCTGCAAATGCCCTACGGCGACCAAGCTATTTTCCTCCACGCAGTTACCTTTGACAAAATTGGCGGTTTTCCCGACTTGCCACTGATGGAAGACTTTGAATTCGTGCGCCGATTGAAAAAACAAGGCCGCATTGAAATAGTACCCCAGCCAGTCCTGACATCCGCCCGTCGCTGGCAGCAGCTTGGGGTCATCAAAACCACCGCCATTAATCAAATAGTAATCATCGCTTATTTCCTGGGAGTGTCGCCCGATCGACTCGCTTTCTGGTATAAGAGGCAAAAGAAAAATTCTTCCAAAAACTAAAGAATAGTGAACTTTTCTAAAGCTCGCCGTTAATTATGTAAATAGGAAACACGTCCCTGCGTAAAATATGACTTGAACGCCTCAACTTTTTAAACTGCGAGGACAAACAGAATATGGCCGATCCCAGAGATGCAGAGCTTATTAAACCCTTTAACGGCGACCCCTTCACGGGTCATCTAGCAACTCCCATCAGTGCTTCTGATTTCACAAAAGCATTCATTGGGAATTTGCCCGTCTACCGCAAAGGACTCTCGCCCCTAATTCGAGGCCTAGAAATTGGTTTGGCACACGGTTATTTCCTCGTCGGCCCCGAAATCGTCTTCGGCCCCCTGCGGGATTATCCAGAAGCAGCTAATCTCGGAGGATTATATACAGCCCTCGTCTTAGTTCTGCTTGGCACACTAGGTATGTCTGCTTATGGTTTAGTCTCTTTCAAACAAGACAACACCAGCTACCCTAGCGCTAATCCCATGACCCCTGATGCCCTCAGAAATGCTGAAGGCTGGAGCCAGTTTACCGGTGGTTTCTTCATTGGTGGAATGGGTGGTGTCTTTGTTGCCTACTTCTTACTCGAAAACTTTAACGGCGTTGATGCCATTTTCCGGGGCTTAGTCAACAATTAGACTCGACTCCCAAATATCCCTGTTGGAACACACTAACTTTAGTTTGGAGAATTTGATATGACAGGTTCCTACGCTGCCTCTTTCTTGCCTTGGATTTTGATTCCCCTAATTACCTGGGTGATGCCGGTTGTGGTAATGGGTTTGTTGTTTATCTACATTGAAAGCGACGCCTGAGCCTTACCCCTAAAGTAAGACCTAAGTTGGAAAGCCGAAGTAAGACCATTGAGGAACAATTGCTCTGACATTTCTAGATAAATCTAGGGAAAATCAGCAAAAATTGTTTTGAGATTGCTGGCGATCATAAAACTTAGTTTCTTTACCCCCATCTCCAGAATTTATCTGTAGAGCAATCTTTGAGTTTTCTTCCTTCAGAACTCGTAATTGCAAAAAAATCCTCTGCCTGCAGGCAGAGGATTTTTTTGCAAAGAAGACAAATCATCCGCTCAGAGCACACAAATTGCTAAATTCTGAGCCACAATTGTTATGGAAACCTACTAATGAGGAGACAGCGATGCAATTTTCCCCCGCACGCCGCATCTTAGCTCCATTCCTGATCTCGGTACTGCTGTTAGTGACCGCCTGCGGTCAAACCCAAGCCCCCTCCCGCTGGGACAAAGCCCAGCAGGAAAGCACCCAAAAACCTGGTAAAGCACAGCAGACAACTGCTGATAAATCAAGTGCGAGTAATCAAAACCTGCCCAAGAAGGCAGTGGCAGGCGGTAAGTTAAATAAATACTTCCCGGCTTCTGGCGGTGGATTCGATCGCGTCTTCGCTCAAGAAAAATCCGGTTTTGCGGAAGCTAAGTTGAACAAAGGCGGTAAAAATGTCGCGGTGCTGTCGATTAATGACATCGCCGGCAACCCCAGCGCAGGTGCAAAATTTAAGCAAAGTACCAAGCAAATCAGCGGCTATCCCGCCGTTAATCAGGGTGCTAATATCACTGCTGTTTTAGTGGCAAATCGCTATCAGGTGAAAGTTCAATCCCGCAATCCCTCTTTTACCGCTAGCGATAGGGAAGCTTGGCTGTCAAAATTTAACCTGGGCGGCCTCGCGCGCCTCAAGTAGCAACGTCTTTTGTCAAACTCCGCGCCCGACTCAAGTCTGGCGCTATCACCACTAAGTCTGCCAGAATGAGACTGTGAAGTTCTTGGCATCTGCCAAAAGTAATACCTTTGATTCCAGTTCCAGCAAAAGGAGTTTTTTGTGAGCAAAACAGTCTTTGAATTAGTCGATCAACTGCCTCAAGACAACATGACTGTCAAAGCCCTGCGAGCGCTTGACTTTGTGGTTCCCGGTGAGTGGAACAATTTAGTTGGCTTTGAAAATACCATTCGCACCGTTACTGGCGAAACAGACGAAGAACTGATTCAGCAAATTGGCGAGCGCGCCATCTACCTCTACAACGATAAATCTGAGGGCTACCAGCGTGCTCTCTGGCTCTACCAAACTATTGACAGTGCCTCTAGCGCCCTCGGTACCGCAGCCCTCGCTAACAAAGTCTCCCAAAATGTGCCGTTTTTGTCCCTGCTGGGCAATCTCACTCCCAAGCCGGAAAAAGCTCAAACGATCGACCTTTCTTTGAAGTTAGTCACAGAGTTGCTAGCTTTTTGCCAAATTAACGGCCTTCCCGGCGACAGCATTGGCGATTTTGCTGCTTCCTTGGGCGACTACGGCGGCGAATCCCTGATGCGGATGGCTGCTTTGGTTTGTTTCGATGGTTTGATTCCCCTGGGCCCAGACTTTATCATGGCAACTCAGTCTTGGATTCAGAGACTCTCCCCCAGCGATTTGCAAGATAATTCGGCCTTTAAGTCGATCGGCAGCATGATTCCAGGGGGCTCTCCCGCAGGCCAACTCGGCTTTATCGGCGAAAGCTTTAACTCGGTTTCTGGCTGGATGAGCTCTTTTGTGAGCGATCGAGGTTTGACTCCCCAAAACGTACTTGGCCACTTGCAGAGTTTTGTGGAAATTTCTGCTGACAAGGTGGACTACGTGGGCGCATTCCTCGACATGACTACCAACTACTACGAACACACCGGTGTTCAAACTCTAGCCCGCCGTTTGATTGAACGAGCTGTCGCTGAGATTTAGAATAACCAAAGGAGTTGTGATATTGGCGGTCGATCGCCCTGTGAGAGTGTTTTCAGTTCAAATTTTTTTGACTAGCCATTCTCTCAGGTTGGTTTGCGATAAAATGTGTGCCCTCAAGAAAGTCGATCGCCCGCTTGCTCAACTCCCAACTCCTTACCGAATCACTTTTAACAGGAAGCGTTAATGTCAGAAGAACCGAAAAATCCTACCGCTGGCGAATCGGAAACTCCCAATGCGTCGATCGAGAACGCCCCGAGTTCCGACACTGCCGAGACAACCGACTTTCCCAGCACTGACCAGCCTCAGCCGGCTGCTAAAAAGCCCAAAGAACCGAAAAATCCTACCGCTGGCGAATCGGAAACTCCCAGTGCGTCGATCGAGAACGCCCCGAGTTCCGACACTGCCGAGACAAGCGACTTCCCCAGCACTGACAAGCCTCCAGCGGCTGCTAAAAAGCCCGCAGCCAAGGCCGAAGGCGACAAGCCCCCAGCTAAAGCTAAAAAGGAAAAAGCACCTGCTGTTGAAGACAAGCCCTTTGCGGAATTTATTCAACAAGATTATTTGCCCGCTTTGCAAACTGCTTTGACTAAGCAGGGCGTTAAGGATTTAGAGGTGAGTTTTACCAAGCAAAAATTCCCCGTTTTTGGCATGAGTTCTGCCGGGGATTGCTGGCAGGTAATTGGTAAATTCCAAGAAGGAGAGCGCCAATTTAACCTGTATTTTCCTCAAGAAAATATTCAAAGTCAAAGAGCATTTTCCTGCGCGGAAAATAAGACCAAAACCAGCACTTTAGAGCCTTTTTTGATAGATGAGCGCAAGGTAACACTAGACCTCATGGTGTTTGGCGTCGTCCAGCGGCTTAACGCTCAAAAATGGCTAAATCTTAATTAGTCAGTAGTCATTAGTCATTAGTTATTAGTCCTTAGTCGATGGTCTTCCGGCACTTACTAATGAGTGTCAGGGCGGGTAAATTTGAATATAAACTTTACCCCTCGCCCTATCTCTAATTTTGCCCCGACTGACTCAGAAGTGAGAACTCATAGCTAATGACTATTGACTATTGACTAATGACTAATGACTAATGACAGATTTTCTTCGGATTTGGTCAAAAAATTGCGAGCTTGCATAATCCCGTAAAGGTTAACATCTGTTTCTAACAAACAAGCGTGACCGCTGTTAGCCAGCACCACCATTTCAGCTTTGGGAATTACCTTGACTAAAAGCTTCGCTTCTACTAGGGAAGGCAGCAGCCGATCTGCACCGCTAGCAATTACTAGCGTCGGCTGTTTGATGCCGCGCAACTGATTTTCGTCAACATTAAACGATCGCACTAACGCCAATCTCCACACAGACGTATTTTGCGGTACTGCTTGCATCGCTTCTAGCAAAGCGCGCCGATCGTCGCGCCCAATCTTTCCTAATGATGCTAATATCGGCAATAAACCGATTACCGACAGCGGATAAAGGTTTGCCGGCAGCCACTGAGTCAGGTACGATCCCCACTGCACCCAAGGCTGCTGTCGAAACGAAGAAGCTGGATTGACTAATATTAATCGATCGCACAATTGAGGAGCTTCTAAAACAGTTTTCATCGCTAAACAGCCCCCAAATGACTCGCCACACAGATAAACCGGCCGCTTCGGCTTTCCCGCTTGCTTTTCTGCTTCAATTAAGGCAATTGTTTCGCTAACCAGTACCTCCCAACTAGCCATGTCGTCAGCCGGTACAGTTAAGCAGCGAATGTCGAAATGATTTGCTAATTTAGCAATTTGGGGCCTCAGCAGCAAACCACTGCCATCCATACCGGGCAGAAATACAAATAAAGGGCGCTCTGGTTTCGGCGGTTTGGGGGTTAGGAAACGAACCTTGTTGTTAGCATTTGCCATGATTCAAGTCAATCGATTTTAGATTTTAGATTTTAGATTTTAGATTGGAAATCTGACACCAGCCCACAGTCAACAGTCAACAGCCAACAGTCAACAAACTTACAAACTTACAAATAACCTTGTTGGAGTAATTGTGCAATTTCTCCCTGACAGTGGTTTGTGAGTTCAGCCACAACTGCTTTGGCTTTTTTGCCTCGATATTGCTGCTGTCTCTCGACAGTAATCCAGTAAGGCTGGCCGATTAAAACATTAACTCGCTGATAAATTATCACAGGATGCCACCCAGAGCGATCGAACAGCGGTTCCGAAGGATCAAACAAACTCAACAACTTGAGCGGTACACCCGATCTTACCGAGTGTTCCTCAAAAGAACTAATGGCCACCGGCAAAACCGCCAAATCCCGCACCGGCGCCCGCAAAGCCAAATGAGCAAATCCTCGCTGAAACTTCCCCACAGTATTGGGTCCAGTCAGCTTCACCATCGGTTCTGCACCCTCTGGAAACACCCCCACCATCTCCCCGCTTTGCAGCAGCGCTGTCGCTTGAGAGAAAAAATGCTGCTGTCGGTGCTCTGGTGCTTCCAAGGGGAAAGCGCCGAAAGTCGTGACAACTTCCCTCATTAGCGGAACTTGACCCATGTAATGATGACAAGCAAAGCGGATCGATCGACCCAAAGCCGCCGTCAGCAGCACAGGATCTAAGAAACTGCGGTGATTGCTCACCACCAGCACCGGACTCTCTTGGGGAATCCGGTCTTCCCGGAACACAAACGTCTGCGTTCCCAAACCAGCCAGGAAACAGCGCGAAATCAGCAATTTGCTCTCTGAAGACATGGGCGAAAAGACAGGTGCGACGCTATAAAGGTTGATTCCATTCTCACGCAGCTTAACATTACTTTACCAAGGCAGGGCTCCCTCAAAAAGTAGACTTTCCCATCTACCTGGGCTTTATAGTTCAGGACGCATGGGATAGTCAGACACTTAGTTTTTTCAATAAAAATTGCATTCGCTCCTTGAATACCGATCAAAAAAACCCAGCTTCTTTGGTATAGCAACTCCTCAGACAATTGTGGTGTAAACTAAGAACGATCTTGTTTGTTGCAAAGTGATCGCACCACTCATGGCAAAACCCTACAGCTACGATCTACGCCAGAAAGTCATTCCAGCAATCAATCTCGATTGCTTAAAAATTATTGCCCTATGGCTAAAGCGACAAGACCAAACAGGAAGCTTTCTAGCTTGGTTGCCAGAAGCTACTGCTCTACTTGTGGCTTCCCTGACTTTGACAAACCCAGCTCAGGCCGCCAACCCGGAACACATCAAGCAACTGTTAGAAACTAAACAGTGCAAAGGTTGCGATTTAACAAACGCTCAATTAAGGGGTGCGAGTCTGGAGGGGGCTAATTTGGCAGGAGCTAACTTAGAAAATGTATATTTGTACAAAGCTAATCTTGTCAATGCTAATCTTAGCGGTGCTAATGTCAGATCTGCTGACTTAGGAGATGTCAACATGAAAGGAATTAACCTGAGCGGTGCTGACTTGACAGATACCAATCTTAAAGGCAACGATATGACGGGCGCTAACTTAGAAAATGCCAACTTATCTGGAGCTATTTTAAAGTGTAATAAAACAACTCGAACTAGACTGACTTATGCCAACCTCAAAAAAGCTAACTTGACTAAGGCCGATCTCAAGGGAGTATCGCTTATAGGTGCAAATCTCGCAGATGCCAACCTTAACGAGGCAGATCTGAGTCCTGACCGTTATCGTGCGGGGAACATAATCTATATTTCTTCTGCCTATCTCAGCGGTGCTAACTTGAGAAACGCCAATCTTAACAAGGCTACGTTAAATCGCGCTAATTTATATAGAGCTAATTTGAAGAATGCCCTTTTAAGTAACGCTAGGCTGAATGATGCTACTTTGTCTAGAGCTAATTTGAATAATGCCATTTTAACTAATGCTAGCCTTAGTTATTCTAACTTGGAAATGGCTCAATTAACGGAAGCCGATCTAACGAAGGCTTCTCTAAGGATGGCAAACCTGGAAGGAGCAACTTTAATTAAGGCAAACCTCAGTAATGCCGATCTTGTGAAGTCCAAACTTGTTGATGCTAACCTAACAAATGCTATTTTAAAATCAGCCAGATTGGTAGATATCAACATGAGTAGAGCTAACTTAATGGGGGCAGACCTCAGCGGTGCGGAAATGAGTAAAAATAACCTCTGTGATGTCACAATGCCAGATGGCAAAAAAACTAAAGAAGGTTGTGGCAACTGATATCGAACTCTAACTGTCGCCAAAAGAGAAAAGTTAAGTTGATTCATTTGATTTGAACTTGGATGGAACAATGCCGATCTTCGCCCAAAAGTCGAATTCGTAAACAGCTAGATGAGTTTGATTACTTACTCCATGCGATCGCAGATGTCTTACGCCTTGCGTCCTAACACGGGCGGTTGCTATATTGAGGGAAAGCAACAATTTATAAAGTCTTGTTGCGACTTCTGTAAAAATGCTTAAAATAGCCCCCAAACCAAGCTAGGGTAGCTAAACTGATAAATCTACAGTGGGGATTGACGCACTGTCAAAGTATTTTTGCACAAGTCTTAATAGCAATCTCGCCAGGAGCAAAATGAATAATATCCAAAACTATCGCCTTAAATGTACCCTCACCTTTGGCGACATTTACGGTCAAATCATTGTTTGGCTGATAGTCATCTTCCTAAGTCTAGCGTCGGCACTCGCCTTGTGGAGTAGCGCCCGCCAAATCTTCGCCTTGGCTACCGTCGGCTTGATTTTAGTGCTGTCTCTGCCCTTCTTGCTGTTTGCTTTCGTTACAACTCTGCTAAATAACATTGAAGTGCTTGCCGTAGAACCCGGTACGGAAACTCAACCTTCTGCAACGGGCAATCAGTCCAATCAGCAGCCTGTCGAAAGCGCCGGCTAGTCCAATGTGAAATTTTGATTTAACTTTTGATTTTCCATTCAACTCAAAAGTTAAAAAACTTCCTGCGCTTTTGGTAGGAAGTTTTTTTTTGCGTCACCATAAGTTGAGCACAACACTCAAAATAATTCAAAAAAATGCTAGAACACGACGTAATCATTGTAGGCGGCGGTTTAGCAGGTTGCCGCGCCGCAGTAGAAATTGCCCGGACTGACCCCAGTTTAAAGGTAGCTGTCGTCGCCAAAACTCACCCGATTCGATCGCACTCCGTCGCAGCCCAAGGTGGGATGGCCTCCAGCCTCCAAAATGTCGATCCCGAAGACAGTTGGAAAGCCCATGCCTTCGACACAGTAAAAGGTTCAGACTATTTAGCCGACCAAGACGCGGTAGAAATCCTCACCCGCGAAGCGCCCGGTGTAGTCATAGATTTAGAACACATGGGAGTCCTCTTTTCCCGCCTCCCAGACGGCAGAATTGCCCAGCGCGCTTTCGGCGGACATTCTCACCGCCGCACCTGCTACGCCGCCGACAAAACCGGTCACGCCATTCTCCACGAATTGGTCAATAATCTGCGCCGTTACGGAGTTCACATCTATCAGGAGTGGTATGTCACCCGCCTGATTTTGGAAGAAGGCCAAGCCAAGGGGGTAGTTATGTACCGCCTTCTAGACGGTCAAATTGAAGTTGTCCGTGCTAAGGCGGTGATGTTTGCCACGGGCGGTTACGGCCGAGTTTACAATACCACGTCGAACGATTACGCCTCGACGGGAGACGGTTTGGCGATGACGGCTTTAGCTGGATTGCCGCTGGAAGATATGGAATTCGTGCAGTTTCACCCGACTGGTTTGTATCCCGTGGGAGTGTTGATTTCGGAGGCGGTGCGGGGCGAAGGCGCTTATTTGATTAATTCAGAGGGCGATCGATTTATGGCGAATTATGCCCCGTCGCGGATGGAATTAGCGCCCAGAGATATCACTTCGCGGTCAATTTCCATAGAAATTCGCGCCGGCCGAGGAATTAATGTTGATGGTAGTGCCGGCGGCCCCTTTATCTACCTCGATTTGCGGCACATGGGACGCGAAAAAATCATGAGCAAAATTCCTTTTGCTTGGGAAGAAGCCCACCGTTTGTTAGGAATTGATGCCGTAAATCAGCCGATGCCCGTCCGCCCTACAGTTCACTATTCAATGGGGGGAATTCCTACTAATGTTAGCGGGCAAGTTCGCAGCAGTCCTGACAGTTTGGTAGACGGTTTCTTTGCAGCCGGGGAAGCAGCTTGCGTGTCGGTTCACGGCGCTAACCGTTTGGGCAGCAACTCGCTTTTGGAATGCGTAGTTTACGGCAAAGTTACTGGCGCAACCATAGCACGATTTGTCCAAAATCGCAAGTTACCTGCCGTAGACGAGCAGCGTTATATTACGGAAGCAAAAGAGCAAATCCAGGCACTTTTAGAACGTCCCGGAAAATACCGGATCAATCAAATCCGGCAGCAGTATCAAGATACTATGACTGAGTATTGTGGCGTATTTCGTAGCGCCGAATTGATGCAGGAAGGTTTAAAGAAATTGGAGGATTTAGAGCGACAATATGAGGAGGTTTACTTAGACGATAAAGGCAAGTTGTGGAATACGGAAATTGTGGAAGCTTTGGAGTTGCGGAGTTTGATAATTGTCGGAAAAATGATTTTAACTTCTGCTTTGAACCGTCAGGAAAGTCGGGGAGCTCATTCGCGGGAAGATTTTACTGAGCGCGATGATGGGAATTTCTTAAAGCATACAATGGCGTATTATTCGCCGGCGGGGATTGATTTGGCTTATATGCCCGTGGCGATTACGATGTTTGAGCCACAGGAACGTAAATACTAGAAGCTAGTTTGAAATCCTTGTTCCCGTGCTGAACTTGGGAACAAGGAAAACCTTACACACAGCAGAAGTTAAAAATGCTAGGATATAATAAAATTGGCTAAAATAAATAAAAAATATTTTGGTTACAATGAAAATAATCTGGTAATTTACTGAACAATAACTATGAGTAAAACAGCACATACATCTCAATTCCAGCAAGCTCTTGAAGCTGTAGAAATTTTATCATTAGAAGATCAAGCCATGCTTCTAGATATTCTTCAGAATCGTCTGCGACAACAGCGACGAAATGAATTACTCAAGGAAGTGGCAGAAGTTCGTCAAGAGTATGCTGAGGGCAATGTTAAATTTGGGTCGGTAGCCGATTTTATGGCGGAGTTGGATGATTGATGAAAATTGGTTGGACTCCCAAATTGACAGGAGATTTATCGGGTATCTGGTCGTGTTCCATAGATTATGATTATCGGATTTTATTTGAGTTTGCGATCGATCCAGAAGATGAGGAGGAAACTCTTTTATTGCTCAAAATGGGTTCTCATGATGAAGTCTAATAACTGTGTCATCCCCGCTTAATGTCCCGCCTATTAACTCATTATGTGGTTTGAGTTCGTTAAATAAATCTTTTGGTGCATATCTTTCCCTTAACAAAAAACGGTTAATGCTATCGTGAGATAGTTCCTCTAAAATTTCGGAAAGCCGACAGCAACCTGAATATTTAGACTCAGCTAAAAGAAAATATGTGTACTTTTCCAGGTTGCACTGTGCAGTAGATGGCTTAGTTCTGGTTCTAATATTTTTTCTCCCCTAATAGCTTAAGCAATTTTACCCAATTCTATCTGTTTTGGGAACTGAACTCACCTCAGTTCCCGATATGCACAATTGAGCTATTTTGTCAATGCGTAAGTCCTACAATTTTTTGTCAAAGCCCGCCCTTCCGCATAATATCAAATCCTAAGATGCGCCGTACTGGATCTACTTGGCTAATATCGGGGAAACTATTAGTAGGATACGGATTCATTCCGTAAGTATTTACTGATAGTTTATTGCCATCAGCACTCACATCAAGAGTGACATAATTAAAGGTATCCGGTGAGTAAAAATCTACAGGTTGACGTAATGTATTTGCATTAGGATCGCCTTCGCGGAAAACATTTTGTAATCCGGGGAAGTTAGGATCTAAACCTAATAGATCAACCCCTGTTGCTTGCTGTTGTGCCACAATGCCATCAGCTAAAGATTTAATGTTCTCAAAACTGTGGTTATTAATTAAACCAGGGCCAAAAGCTGCCATTGGGCCAGCAACAATTGTCAACGCATTGGGTACGCGAACGCGAGAGCCTGTTAGCGGATCTGTATAAGTTAATTCGTTAACTCGATTTTCGTGATCGTCAGCGGTCAGAAAGACAACATTATCGATCTTGTTATCAGCAATAAACTTGAGTAAATCGTTACGTTCGGCGCGATAACCTCCAATCCAAGTTTTTCCTGTATCTAAGGGGATAATTTTATTCCCGCTGGTGCTGGCATTTTCATCAATTGGTGCGGAAATAGCCACTATTTTCCAGGTAACACCATCATTTTTAGCTTGGAGGAGTGTTTGTTTAAGCCAATTAAGTTGAGTAGATCCCAACATTGTGCGATCGGGATTATCTGCACGAGAACCAACATCATCGACAATTCTACCCTCAGCGTTGGTTCTTCTCATCCGAATATCTCGGTAAGAGCGATCGTCAACGTTCACAAAAAGCGCATTTGCTCCCCACGGCTGAGCAAAATATTGCTGTAAAGTGCCATCAATGCGAGGATCGTTGGGAGCAGAAATGATTTTTTCCCGGATAGGTTGATAATCTTGATAAGGTTTTAATACTGCTTGATATCCGGGTGTTTTGTTAATAAATGTGCCAGTTGTATTGGCATCGTAAATGGGATTAGTAGGATCTACGCCTGCACCTGCTGGCGTTCCTGCTGGCGCTCCACCATTGGCGAATTGTTTATCTCCCAATTCGTGATTATCTAACAGTGTATAGTTTCCTTGAGCAGCATAAAACGATCTCAATCCTGGGAAACCATTGGGTGTAACAGGTAATAAATTTTCCAGGTATTTACGGCGATAATCAGCTAAAGCTTGCGCGGGATCTGCGAAGGGATCGGCGGTAGCTGGAGATATACCTACACCAGTAGTTGTATTACCGCTTGGTGTTTCGTAAATTGTATCTCCCAAATAAACCAAAAAGTCCAAATTCAGTTGATTGAAATCTTTAATTAAAGGATAGGGTCGCCACTCACCCGCAGTATCTGCGCTAAAAGCCATGCGGAGAGGTGCTTGCTCGGTTTTATTGGGTGCAGTTTTAAATGTTCCGACTGGACTAACTTCTCCCCCCGGTGCTAAAAATCGATAGTAGTAGCGCGTATTACTCTGCAAAGATGTGTTATCCAATTTGGCAGTGTAATCGCGATCGGGATTAGTTTTAGTCAGTAAAGTGTTTTGGATGCCGTTAAATTGTGGATCGGTGGCAACTTGCACAATTAAATCAGTGATTTTGCCTTTGTTAGTGGTAGGGTCGGCGGTGCGCGTCCACAGAATAGCGCTATTTTCGGTGGCATCTCCCGCTGCTACAGCATTGAAGAATATGTCAGTTTTAAGATTACCAACGCGACCTTCTTTCAAACCATAATTAACGAAATGTTGTAATCCTTGTTGGTAGTTGAATCCAGCATTTTGCAAATCTTGGTTGTTGGCCACGTAATAACTAGCGCTGAAAAACTGGGAGGAAGCACGTCCTTCGTTGATGCCAAACTTTTGAAAATGTTCGTATAATTGTTGGTTGTTGAGATTAGCTGTCACTAAATCGGGATTAACTGTGCGATAGTAATCTAGATCGAAAGCAACAGAAAATTTTCTGCCTTCCTTTAAACCGAATTGTTCAAAGTGCGATAAAGCTTCGGTATCATTTAAGCCAAGTAAGTCTGGGTTGGCAGCACGATAAAAGTTGGGGTCAAATAAGTTAACTGTCATAAATCTCTTTTTTGCTCAGTTTTGTCTAAAAATTGAGATGATAAAATATTGCAGTTCCAAGTATACTTGATAACAACGATTTTAGATTAATATTAAATTGTATTACAAAATCAGCTCTCCCGTACTTGTGGTGATAACGCAAGCTTATAATCTAGCTGCATCAAAGTTTTCAACCTTCATTACTGAGCAAAAATGTATTAGCCAATACTTTTTACACCAAACATCCGGGAGAGCCCCAGTGTGGTCTGGAAAAGCAGGAGGTAGAACAACGCGGTCAACGCTTTGGGTCATAATTCCCTCCGAGGTTTTATAATTGGCGATCGGTAATATCAATTCCGATTGCACCGGAATGATATTGACGGTGAACAGTCAACAGTCAACAGTGAGTGGCATTGTTAAGGACACAGCATTGCTGTGTCCTTAAAGTTATAGGGTACTCAAAACTCAAAATACTCCTTAAGGCTTCGGTAGCGCACCTTCAGGACTAGGAGAAGCAGCCGGTTTGGGAGTGGCCGCAGCCGCAGGAGAAGGCGAAGGAGTGCCACTAGCTAACTGATTAATTTGGTCTTTATAGTTAGGAGGAGCTAACTCAGTAGCTCGATCGAACAGCGTTTTTGCCTCATCTGTTTTGCCCTGTTCCTTGAGCACGATCGCCTTTCCTAAAGTGGGGCGAAAATCTTTGGGATTAGCCTTAGCAGATTCGTCGTAAATTGCGATCGCCTCCTCGTAGCGCTTCTGCACAGCATAAACCTGTCCCAAAATCAACTGCACTGAAGTTACATCAACACTTTCCGGTTTCGCCAGATTCGCAGCCGGAGCAGCCTTCAGCGTATCTTGCAGCAATCCGATCGCAGCTTCTGGTCGCTGCTGCACCAGCAGTAAATTCACCAACCCCTGCAAAGCCTTAATTTCCCCAGGCTTAGACGCTAAAATTGACCTGTAAGCTTGAGCAGCCCCTTCGCGATCGCCCGTGCGTTCCTTAGCCTGAGCCAGCAAAATCCCGTATTCAGTAGTCTCAGGATTCAGCGAAGCCAACTTTTCCAAAGGAGCGATTGCATCCTTAATGTCCCCCACTCCTTGGCCGATCAACTCCAGCCGCACCTGCAACAATCCCCGTAAAGCCGTTACGTTGTCTGGTTCTCGCTGCAAAACCAATTCGTACCCCCTCGCCTGAGCTTGCAGCAACTCTGATTGCTTCTCCCCAGACTGCGCCGTTTGAGTAGGTGTTGGAGTTGACGTACTTTGGGCTTGGCTGGCCTTGAGAATACTGTCCAAAATGGGAACCAGAGAAAATCCCAAAAAAGCGATGAGCGACAGCACCACCACCACAGTAATCAACCCACGACGCTTATTTGCTTTTTCCATAATTCAACTATCCCAGCTTAAAATCTACTATTTTCTAAGAATTAACGCATCGCTCAGGGGCGTCTGCCATTTAACTAGATCCATGCAACCATAAAAGTTCTTAACTTCAAAGTCCGAACGGACAAAGCAGCCTTTTACTTGCAGCTAATATGGTAACAGACCCATAACTCCATGCTAGCTAAACAATTTTGGACACTCAGACCTGCAGCCCCACGGACTGCGGTGTCTGTCCAATTTAGTCTGGTCAAGCTAAAAATTACCGAAAATATGGCGGATCAGGCCGTTAGGTAATTGGATTAAGTAAAATAGGCAAGCTGAATATCCTAAATGCTATTAGCCAGCAACTCCAGATCAGCGCGATCGCAGGATCGATCAGTCAGCAACTCCCAAAGTCCTTCCTCGCAAGGATTTTAGCAGCCAGCGAACCGATCGGCACTCGTAGCGTTGAAAGTTGGCGTTGACGGGTCACAACCAGACCTCCGGGCGCAAGCCCGCCTGTCAGGTGCTAGTAGTTTTTAAAGCAGTTTCTTCAGTTTATTCCTAATTTCCCTTAAGGGATGTGTCTCCGCTGCAAGGAGTTTTTATGAACCCCTCTCCCAACCGGTCTTCCAAATCGTCCAAATCTACTTCAACTCGCAAGGATCAGCCGAGCGAACTGGCCGTCAATCCGCCTAAAGATACAGATTCCATTCCTGAGACACCAGACGAAAGTTCGGTGCCTTCGGCGTTGGCTGCACCTGTTGACCAAAATCAACCGGCAACGCCAACAGACGCCCCAGCGTCCAAGGATAGCCTGCAACGACCACGCTACAGTTCTGCCCCCGACAAGGACAAAACAAAGCCACAAGACCAGCCCAGCAATGCTCCTGTACCCCCGGCGCCTGCAGCGTCTTCGACACCTGTCAGCGATACTCCAGCCCTAGCAGTCGCACCGCCGGCAAACGCCGAGCCTGCCGCTAACGAAAGTCAGGCAGCCGAGGACATACCCTCCGTCATGCGCCAACATCCCATTCCCCCCCCCAGCGAACCCAGGCAGTACCGAGCTGTTGGTTTGGTGCGGGGTCGCTACACACCATCAGAAGAGCAATTCACCCGGGGTATGCTGATAGCTGCCGACGGAACTGCCATCGACGCAGTTTTGCTGGGTAGAGTCATGAGTTTAGTCAAAAATCACCTGGAGCTGGAACAAGAACACCTGTGGGTGGTCTATCCCCGCACCCGGCAAGAAGACGGCAACTTGCACGCCCAGATTATGGGAGTTTGGGAGCCGGAAACGCTCAAGAAACCTCCCGAACCTTCCTCTGATGAGGAAAATCAGGAAGCAGCGGAGATTGAGGCTAGTGACGAAGCATCGACCGCATCTTTGCCTCCCTCGGAACCTGATGTTGAAGATGGCTATTTTTCGATTAGAGGTGAGGTGATTTATCAATCCCAAGACCAAGAAAAGTATGTCATCGTCAAAATCAAGCAAGCTCCCCGCAAGAATGACGACAAGATGAAGTTTTTTAAGTTGAAACTCAAGGGAGATTTAGCTACAAAGGCGATCGGGTTTTTTTGGGATTTCCACGTCAAATTGAAAGCTGACAGTCTGATGATTGAGCAGGCTAATAATATTGGTGCCCTGCCGATTAAAAAGCGGAAATTCCCCCCTGGTAGCAAGCCGCCCGGTGGCTTCAAAGGAGGAGGGAAGCGTCCGTTTACTCCTAGGCCCAGCGGTGACGGTGCTCCTGTAGGGCGTCCTACCATCAAGTCCGCAGCAGCAGCAGCACCGCGTGTCCCGAAGGAACCTCTTCCTAAGCCGGTTAAGAAGCCTAAGCCGATCGAGGAATGAACCCATTTTAGATTTTAGATTTTAGATTTTAGGTGAGTGCATCACTTTCCCATGTGTGCAGTTTTTTACCAGAATTCTTGAATCTAAAATCTAGAATCCTGGACGCACTCGCGAGGAGCAGAAACCGGGTTTCTTGACCAACAACCTAAGCTTTCAGGCCCGCGCTAGGGACAAGAAACCCGGTTTCTGGGACCTGGTGCGTCCACAAATAATCTAAAACCGCCAAATCGCCAATCTCAAATCCTTTATTCGAGCCTCACTTGTGCGCCCCACAAATCTTGCGGGAGAAATACTCTGTCGGTGGGTAGGGGAGCAACTGGGGCCGTGAGGGTAAATTGACCCGCTTCAATTTGCTGCTTCAATTCCAATGCTACTTGCCGGGAGAGAAACATACTAGCAAGGGGGGCTGCCCGCACAGGTTTGCCCTCTATCAGGATGCGGCCAGTCTTTAATTGAGCGTAACTAACTAAACCGAATGTGGGACGAACGCGCCGGGGGATAGAGAAATCTACCACCGGCGCTACTATTTTTTTGTCTGATACTGCACAGTGGGCGACGACTGTTTCATTTAAGACGGGAAAGGGGATGCCGACTCCCAGCATCAGGGAGGGGCCGTAGTTTTTGAAGTAGCAGCCGCGCACCCATTTCGAGTTCATCTGTTTGGCGTCGCCGATGAGTGCGAGGGTAGCGGCAGGGCCGATGGGGGTGCGGTTGGGCTGGCGTTTTTGCAGCGGGAAGTGCTGGGTTCCTTCCCAGGTGATGTAGCCCTGAGCGCCTCCTAGGAAGATGCGGGTGCCGATGCCGATGATTTCGAGGTCGGGGTCGTTGAGCAGGGGAGACATGGCTCCAAGGTTCGAGTAGACGGCGTTGCCGAGGTTTGGTTGCAGGGGGCCGAGGTAGGTGAACAGCGGGCGATCGCCTCCGTTGACGCCAACAATAAAGTTTTGATATGCGTTACGGGGATTGAATAAATAAAACTGGTTGATTGTATCGCGGGTAATCGTGGTTTCAAAGGAGGCGCGGGGGTAGCAGTCTGTTACTTGCCCCAAAGCCCGCAACTGCACGGGTTTGCCTGCTATTAAGTCTTCGATGACGTGTCCGCCGCCCCGTTCGCGGGATTCTTCGCCGTCTTCGGCTACTTGGGTGGCTCCCAGGTACAGGTCTACTGCCCCGAAGCCGGAGTAGGCTAAAACGCCGTCTAGCCAGCACTGGCGGATTTTTATCGGCGGGTCGGTATGGCCGAGGTTGATGATTGCACCGGAGGATTCCATGGGCTCGAAGGTGCCGGTGGTAATCACATCGACTTCTTTGGCGGCTTGGGTAATGCTGGTTTCTTGAACTCTAGTTTTGAGTTCTTCGATTGTCCAGACTGTGGCTTTGCCTTGGCTGATTTTATCGTTGATTTCGTCGATCGATCTCATATATTTTAGATTTTAGATTTTAGATTTTGAATTGATTGATTTTGGAGGGATTTTGATTTTAAATTAATTTTGGATTGATGGAAGGTCGATAGAGCTGGTTGTTTGAGATAAAAGCAATATATTATAACTGAGATGTTGCACTATTCTCAATAAGGATTTTATGAACAGGCAAGATGCCTGTTCCACAGGAAAATTCACTCTTCGTGAAACAGGCATCTTGCCTGTTCTGGATAATGATGCAAGATGTAAATTATAACGGATACAATAACAATATCATAAATAAAATAAAGGGCGATCGCCATGACTCAAGCGATATTAAAACGAGTCAGCTTCGATGAATTTCTTGACTGGTATCCTAAAAATTCTGAAAACCTTTATTTACGAACTGCACAATGGAGCTATTGTTGAAATCCCTAACGCCACCGGAGAATATTCAGAAGTAGCTGGCTTCCTTGTCGCTGAACTCAACTTTGAAATCCGACGACTAGGACTTCCTTACTTCATTCCCAAAGAATGCGTTGTCAAAGCTGATAACGAGCTATCTGGTTACGAGCCGGATGCGATCGTTTTAGACAGGCAAGGAACGGACAGCGAACCGAGATGAAAAAAGGAATCTATCATTACAATGGGTAGTTCTGTCCGGCTAATTGTCGAAGTTGTCAGTACCAATTGGCGGGATGATTATGGCTAAAAATTGGTGAATTACGAAGCTTTGGGCATTTCTGAATACTGGATTGCGGATTATTTGGGACTTGGTGCCAGACGCTATATTGGCAACCCGAAAAAACCTACTTTTTCTGTTTACCAGTTGATTGACGGTGAGTATCAAGTCAGTCAGTTTCGGGGTAGTAATAGGGTTGTGTCACCCACATTTGGGCAGTTTAATTTGAGTGCTCAACAGCTTTTTATAGCCGGCAGAGATACGGTAAAAAATGCGAGGCTTGAAGATAGTTAGTTGAGAGTGTTAGTACCACATTTTTCCTAATTTTATAGTGAATACTTCTGTACTATAACTGGCAATGAATCAGAACTGAAGTCATTATGAACCTTAACTATTGATTTTCAGGAGCCTCATTTTCAGCATGATCGGGGATGTCGGGTTTCTGTTCTGGTAAATATTTTTCTGGTAGGCTTTCGGCGACTCCTATAGATTCATGTTTTTCATGGATAGCAGAATCGATTGCTGCTAAGGTTTTAGGGCTGGCACTCCACTGGTTTAGAATATCTTTAATGAGGGCTTCCCTAATCCAAACTTGAGCTACAACGGTGAGGGGGAGAGCTAGCAATAAGCCTAAAAATCCAAAGAAGGTGGCGAAGAATACTTGAGCTATTAATGTTACTGCTGGCAGCAGTGATACTTGCTGTGCCATGACGTAGGGGGTGAGGACGTTGCTTTCAAACTGTTGAATTAGAAAGTAAAGGATTAGGACAAAACCTGATTGTAAGGGAGAATCTAAAAGTGCGATCGTCATTGGGGGGATGACGCTCAAAGTGGGGCCTATATTGGGAATTAGGTTAAGAAATCCTGCTACTACAGCGTGAGCTAGCGGTAGGGGGACTTGCAAGACCGACAAACCAATTAAGCTCAAAAAAGCAATCACACTCATGCTAATGAGAGCGCCGATGACCCATCGACCGAGAGCTATTTCGCATTCATCTAAGATGCCATCGACTCGTCGCCGATAAAAAGATGGAAATAGTTGGATGAATGCTTTGCGGTAAGATAGAGGTTCTGCTAATGTCATCAATGTCAAAACTATGACTAGCAAAAAGCTGAGAATAACGCCTAATGTGTTACCGACAAAGGCTCCTGCACCGCCAACGAGTTGGTTGAATAAAGGTTGCAGTTGTTGCATGATGTCGTTAACATCAAGATTGGGCAGCCGCTGACCAAATTGTCCCGAAAAACGACCTTCAAATTGATCTATCCACTGATTTAATCTTTCTATTCCTTGAGGGGCTCTTTGGGTAAGTTGTTGAAACTGTTGGGTAAAGGGCGGGACAATTATCAGGAATAAGCCTACGAATACGAGGATTAGGAAGCTAACTGATAAAAGTACAGCGATCGATCTTTTGAGTCCGAATTTTTGCAAGTAGCGTGCTAGCCTGTTTAAGGCGGTGGCTAAGACGACGGCCGCAAACAGCAGCAGTAGGGCCTGCCTGATTTGCCACAAAATGTAACAAGATGCGATGAGGGCTAATAAGCCCATCCACTGTCCTAGCTTCATTAGATTTTAGATATTAGATATTAGATTTTAGATTGAGGAATAGGGTATGGGGAATTACTGCTGGCTAATTGCTCTGCAGCCCAGACGCGATGAATCGCCTCTATACAAGATACAGCAGATGGGCGCGATCGCATCTTTGAATCAGATACCCCTACTCGGACAGCAGCATAAGCAGCCTCCTCAATTCCCTTTGGCGAACACCTGCTGCGCTGTCAGCTTCAATTCAGGGAAAGTTGGGGACTCAATAGAGTCACCCCCTCTGAACAGTTTGACTTGGTATTCCCCCTCAATTAGTTGGTAAATCGAAAAAGTGGGTTGTTTGGGGTTGCCAATAAAGCGTCTGCCACCCAATCCTAAATAGTCTATAATCCAATATTCTTGAATACCCATTGATTCATAAGCCTCAAGCTTTAGGGCATAATCATCACCCCAATTAGTGCTAGTTACCTCGACGATTAGGGGGACTGATGAACCCATGGTGATAATTGATGATTTTTCCCATCGCGGCTCGTTTCCAATGGTTTGTTCGTTAAGTACAATAATATCTGGTTCATATCCCGATTCCTCGCGCATGGGTTTGATGACGCATTCTTTGGGGATGAAGTAGGGCAAATTGAGACGCTCAATCTCTATTCCGACTTTCAGTGCGGTAAAACCGGCAACTTTAGAATGTTTACCTGTTGCTTTTGGCATCTCAACAATCTCTCCATTGTGCAGTTCGTAGCGGTGTTCTGAATTCTCAGGATACCAATCAATGAATTCATCGAATGTTACTAATTCTGTGATGGTTTGAATCATGGTGAGTGCCTCAAGTTTGGTTTTGATAGCTGTACGGGGAATTAAGATTTTGGCAAAAACATAGTCTTTAGACCTAGTGTAGATCGATCGCACTTTTTGATGGCGTCTCTACTGCTGCTGTTGGCGCGATCGCCAGCCGAGGATAGCAGCTAAGATGATACTGGGGGTAAAGACGGCAATTAGGGCGTTGAGGTCGGTAGAGGGTATGGATAAGCTAGGCCCTGCGTACTTGATGGCCAGGGAAAGGGCGGCGGATAGGGTGAATACTTTGAGGATGGGGCTGATGTTGGTGTTCATGGACGTGGTGGTTGGTTGTATAATCTGTTTTTGGGCGGGGGCTGGAAATATTGACCCTCACTATTATGCCAAGTCCCTGCCGTTGTGCCGTGTGGACTTTGGGGAAAAGTGCGATCGCTCGTGGGGGAGGGTGTTGATAATATTGATGAAAATTTTGGGTAAGCTTCTGTTTAAACGTAGGTTCGCATAACTGAGATTTCCTGCCTTAACCTAACTCAGCAAGAACATACCTTGTTGCTGGCGATCGTTTAAGCAGGTCAAGCATGTTGCCGGAAAAATTGATAAATTACAGGTCGTCAACTCAAAGGATCACAGCCAAAACCGATGATTAGTGTCAAAACTTTTTTAGAGCAAGCTCAAAATCCCGACTTTTGGAAAAGCCTAAATCCACAGCTAAGTGTAGGTGAAGATTTTACTTCACTATCTGGAAGTGTTCTTTCACTTGAGCAAGAACAGATAGAAAAACTGTTGTTCAATCTCAAGAATGAGGGCTATTTTCAAATCGATTCGTTTTTGTCGGAAGTAGAGATTTCGCGCATGGCTGCTGGCATTGAAAAACTGCGACAGTCAGGCTTGCCTGTCCCATTCGCGTTCATTTATGATGAGTTTTGGCAGACATTTTGTCGATTGTCTCAGATATTATCAGTTATTCTGGGCGAGGAGTATCGACAGTTGCCCGCTTTTTGGGCTTGGTACATCAACACAACCAATACTGAAAAAGGATGGCAACCACATCGCGACAACTTGAATGAGACTCTTTTAGCAAACGGAATGCCGAAATGTGTAACAATCTGGATACCCCTGAGCGATGCCATTCCTCTCAATGGATGTATGTACATCCTCCCTGCTCATTTAGATCCCAATTATGACGGTAACTTCCAAAAAGGTGAAAAAAAGGAAAGTATCAACTTTCAAGATATTCGTGCATTACCCGCAACAGCAGGTTCGGTCTTGTGTTGGAATCACGCGGTATTGCACTGGGGAGGCCGCAGCAGCGAAAGAGCGCCTCATCCACGCATAAGCTTAGCTTTTGAATTTCAGCGAAGTGAGGTTGAGCCTTACCAAACTCCACTGCTCGATCCGTATAATCCACCCAATTTTAATCAGCGTTTGGGCTTAATCGGAAAACAGATCCTTCAATATCAGCATATGTATCCCTTGTCAGAGGAAATTGCAGAAGTTGCTACAGAACTGGAAAACAAATATCTACTACCCTTACTTAAGAAGGAAGATAACTCTATCATGGAAAACCAAGAATTAGATACAATAGAGAAAATTCGGCAGCAATTTGAAACGTCTCCTTATCCTAGAATACCGCTAGATCAATCTCCTAAAAATGATTATTTGTCACTCTATATTCATAACTTACTAACGCCTTACTATTTAAGAAATCAAAAAGTAATTGAAACTGAAGGTAAAGTTATTTTAGATGCGGGATGTGGCAGTGGATATAAAGCTTTGACTTTGGTCGAAGCAAATCCGGGCGCTAAAATTGTGGGGATTGACATATCAGAAGAATCTGTTAAATTAGCTAAACAACGCCTGCAATATCATGGTTTTGATAATGCAGAGTTTTATGTTATGCCCATACAAGATTTACCGAGCTTAGGATTAGAGTTTGATTATATCAATTGTGACGAAGTTCTTTATCTGTTGCCTGATATAGCAGTAGGCTTACAAGCAATGAAATCTGTTTTAAAATCAAAGGGTATTATCCGCGCCAATCTCCACAGTTTACTTCGGAGGGCTATGTATTTTTGCGCTCAAAAACTTTTTACCTTGATGGGTTTAATGAATGATAATCCCCGCGAACTAGAAATAGACTTAGTTAGAGACATTATGAAAGCCTTGAAAGATCAAGTTATGATTAAGGCGCTAACTTGGAATCCTGAAGAGGCGGCAACAGAAGAATGGATTTTAATGAATTATTTATTACAGGGGGATAAAGGGTATAATATCCCTGAAATGTTTGCAGCATTGAAAACTGCTGATTTAGAGTTTGTCAGTATGGTCAATTGGCGACACTGGGAAATGACCGATTTGTTCAAAGAACCAGATAACTTACCTGCGTTTCTAGAAATGAGCCTGCCAGAAATTTCTGTCGAAGAGCGGCTGCATTTATTTGAACTGTTACATCCCGTCCATCGCCTGATTGATTTCTGGTGCGCTCTTCCCAACCAAGGTGAGCGTTTTGTGCCAGTTGCCGAATGGACTCACTCTGACTGGCAGGTAGCGCGGGTTCACCTGCATCCTCAACTGAAAGCTCCCCATGTGAGAGAAGACCTGCTCAAGTGCATTGCCCAGCAACGACCCTTTACTATTAGCGGTTATATCCCTTTGTCCAGCCAAGTGCCGATCTCGATCGAGAGTATGGTTGCCGCTTGCCTGCTGCCTTTGTGGGAGGGAGCGCAGCCGATAATGTCCCTAGTCGAACTGTGGCTCAAGCTCAAGCCACTCGATCCTGTTACCTTAGAGCTAGTGAGCCACGAGACAGCTTTTGAGGAAGTGAAGGAACTCTTAAGTATGCTGGAAGCTTTTCTGTATGTGCTTTTGGAGCGATCGGCTTGAGAACGAAAAAAAAATCCAGCGAGTGATATGAAAGCCGTCAGAAGTGGGTAAGTTATCTCTAAGAGTTAGAAATCAAGCATCCCACCCCTCTAGGAGAAACAAACCATGAAAACTGAATTTAAAGCCAGATTCCTGCAACACCTCAATCAAAAAAGACAGGATAAGGGTTTCACCCTGATTGAACTGCTGGTCGTTATTATCATCATCGGTATTTTGTCTGCTATTGCTCTGCCTTCCTTCCTCAACCAAGCTAACAAAGCCAAGCAGTCTGAAGCCAAGCAGTATACAGGTTCAATGAACCGCGCGCAGCAAGCTAAATACGCAGAGAATGGCAACTTTGTAACAGACACAGTTGACGGTCTCGGTATTGGCATCAAAACTCTAACCAGTAACTATAAATACACAGTTGTTGCAGGCGCTAACTCAAACGTTGCTAACCAAGCAACTTCCTTGTCTGACGCCCTTTTAGCGTATACAGGAACTGTGGCTCTAGTTACACCTACCGGTCAGACTGATGCAACCACTATAGCAGTATTATGTCAGGCTGATAAGGCAGGAAAAACGACTCTGGCTGTTAGTGTTCCAACTGCCACTGGCTTAACGTGCACTGTGGGAAGTGAAGTCACTAAATAGGAAAAGTATGAAATAGAGAATAGCTCTCGCCGTCCTAGCATAAACGTTTTCAGAAAGAAAGTGGGTAGTGTTTGTTCATGCTACCCATTTTCTTTTCATAGATAGTTTGAATTACACTTCTTTTGAGCAAAAAGTTTCCATTAGAGAGCAGTTTTCCTAATGGTTAAGACAATTTCTGATAGCCAAGGTATGTAGTTGCGATTTAGTAGGGGCTGGTTCGCCTGCATATGCAATGTACGCCCTGCAGATATCTATAACCCGCCCTCTCTTATACTTCACTGTGCTTCGCTTCATTCAAAATGAGATAAATTAGCTTGCTTATATGACTGCTAAATACTTACCGACTAAGCCTACTTATTGGGAGCAACAAGCCCATCAATGTCTAGTCCGAGGAGATTATGCTCAGGCTGCAAACTTTTATGAAGAGGCGATTGAAGAGGAACCGGATATAAAATCTTACTATTGGCATTTAGGGCTAATACTGCTATTACAGGGGCAAGAAGCAGAAGCTCAGACGACTTGGCTTGTAGGCATGGCAGAAGGGGAGCCTGAACAAGTCGATCTGTGGACTGCGGAATTGATACAAGTGCTGCAAACGGAAGCGGAACGCAGAGGTAATGTCAGCGATTATTCAATGGCTTGGGCAATCCGGCAGCATATACGGGAAATCAGCCCTGCGGATATTAACAACCTCTTACATTTGATAGGGCTATCTATCCTGCTTGAGACTTATACGGGAGAGGATTTGACTGCGCTAGGCGTGTTCAATATGCTCAAGCTGGAACCCCCGAGCGAGGTAGACTTTGAGCTATTAATGCAAGTGTTAAAGAGTGTTTTAGATTATGATTCTTTGCACCCGTCCTCGTTAGAATTAACGGAAGCCTGTTTACCTCATGTCCGAAACCCTCTAGTTTTTATCGAAATAGTAGTAGCAGCTTCGGCTGAGATTGCACACTCGGCACTAATACCTGCACTGGCAGTACGCTTCGCTGAGCTAGCTCGCAGTTTAGATGATAAAAATTTAGGAATCTTACAGCAATTGGCTACTTATTACCAAAATGCTCAGCAATATGATCTGGGTATAAAAGTGGCTAAATTGCGCTATTCCGTATCAGAGGAGTTAGCCGATAAAGTTTTTTCTAACCATCAGATTATGCGCGGTTTGATGAGTGCAGGTGGATATTGGGAAGATGTCGCTTCAGTTATCGAACGACATAAATCACTGCTGGACTTACTGATAGTTCAACAATCAACGTCGATTCCCCCAGTTACAGTTCAAAATTTATTTCTTACCTCTTTCTTTTTACCTTACTTTCAGGACGATCCGAAAAATAATAGGCAAACTCAAAACCAAGTGTCTCAGTTGTGCCAAGTTAATGTTCAAACCTATGCTAAGGAGCAGGCAGAGAAGTACCGCCAGCGACAGTCATTTCGTAAAAGCAGTGGTAGTGTTACCAAGCCCTTAAAGATTGGCTACTTATCCAACTGTCTCAGAAGACATTCGGTGGGCTGGTTAGCGCGATGGCTGTTTCAGTATCACGATCGTGATAAATTTCAAATTTATGGCTATTTTATAGGAAATAAAAAAACGCAAGATTCTTTACAAGAATGGTATGTAAGTCAAGTGTGTAAAGCATATAAGGGCAGTATTTCTGGTCTTGAAATAGCAGAGCAAATTGTTGAAGATGAAATAGATATTTTGATTGAACTTGATAGCATCACTGTAGACATTACCTGTGAGGCGATGGCGCTTAAACCAGCTCCTATTCAAGCCAGTTGGCTGGGATGGGATGCTTCAGGATTGCCGGCGGTTGATTATTTTATAGCCGATCCGTATGTTTTGCCGGAGTCTGCCCAAGATTATTACACAGAAAAAATCTGGCGTTTACCTCAAACTTATATAGCTGTGGATGGTTTTGAGGTGGGTACACCAACTCTACGACGCGATCATTTGGATATTCCGAGTGATGCAGTTGTCTATATCAGTGCTCAGAAAAGTTATAAGCGTCATCCGCATACAGCTCGACTACAGCTTAAGATTATTGCAGGAGTTCCGAATAGCTATTTTTTGATCAAAGGTTCTGCTGATGAAGAATCAATTAAAAACTTCTTTTTTCAGTTAGCAGAAGAAGAAGGTGTGGCGGCTGATCGCCTGCGATTTCTGCCAGAGGTGGGACTAGAGGTAGTCCACCGAGCTAACTTGGGCATCGCAGATGTGGTGTTAGATACTTATCCTTACAACGGTGCTACAACTACCCTAGAAACTTTGTGGATGTGTATTCCCCTCGTGACGCGGGTAGGAGAGCAATTTGCGGCCCGCAACAGTTACACGATGATGATCAATGCTGGTATAACAGAGGGAATAGCTTGGACGGATGAAGAGTATATAGAATGGGGAATCCGTTTAGGAAAAGATACTGTTTTGCGACAACAAATATCTTGGAAACTCCGACAGTCAAGACAAACCGCTCCTTTGTGGAATGCTAAGCAGTTTACGCGAGAGATGGAGAAAGCTTATGAGCAAATGTGGCAAAGGTATCTTGGCAGTCATGATTGATAGTGATTGTCGGGGTTAGTAATTTGTGCACCGAGTTGCTGCACACATCCCTAGATTTATCAGTGACTCTCCTGTATAAAACTGTGTGGAGCAAATGTGGGAATGTTTTGTACTTTTGCCTGCGCGATCGCCTCTCTGTTCTCATTCTCCAACACAATTCGACCGTAAAGTCGAGGTATCAAAGCTGACCACTGAATTTCGCTTAACTGTCCAATCAGTAAAATTTCGGAACCGTGGGACACATCTAAATCTTCTTCCATTAAAAGATTCATCGCCACGCTGGATAAAGCGAGATTAGCATCTTCGTCAGAAATGTTACTGTTTTCTACTAAGAGAGTCATCTTGCTTTTGTCTGGGTGAGTTGCGATCGCCCTCACTACTCGTTCCAATTCTAAACCAAGAGACTCTTCAGGCTGCGTCCAATCTGGAAAAATAATTAGATTAATCTCTTTCAAGTTTAAACGCACTAGAGTTGCGTCAATCAGGGCTGAACTAACCGTTTTTGCCATTTTTGACCAAGAGAACTTTTTGGCTTGTTCCAACCCAGCCGCGATTAATGAGTTGCGAACCTTGGGTTTTTGTACCTCGCAAAGTGCATCGGCTAAACCCTCAACATCCCGATCATTCACATATAATGCGGCCTCGCCTGCAACTTCTGGAAGAGAAGAATTAGGACAAGTAATGACTGGACAACCGCAGGCTATCGCCTCCAGTATAGGCAAGCCAAATCCTTCATATTTTGATGGATAAACCAATGCAACAGCACCAGCATAAGCTAATCTCAACTCCTCATCATCGAGTTGCAGCTTGTGAACTACACAACCTGAAGTATAAGCTCTCAATTCTGATTCTAATAACACTCCACTCCCTGTACATACAATTTCAAAACCTTGTTTGCTAGCAAGTTGACCAAAAGCTTGAAAGAATAATTTAATATTTTTATAGTCCGAGCCACCTCCGACAGAAATAAAGTAGGGTTTGGATATCGCATACTTGGTTTTAAAACCATTAATATCTTCTTGGCGCGCTGGGGAAAAAATACTTGAAAGTCCACAGTGAGCAACTGTTACCAACTCTGAAGAAATATCGGGAAAGAACTCTATCAGGTCACGGGCTGTATTTTCTGAAATTGAAATGTATGCAGATGCGTGGCGAATCGCATAGTGCTTTTCTTGCCACATAGGTTCATTAAAATTCGCTCCTAAAACTTCAGGAATCATGTCATAAGCCATGAACACAGAAGGGGTTGATAGTGGCGTTGTATAGTAAGTGGAGATAAATAAATCCGCACCTTCCTCATCGCAGACTTGCTGCAACATTTCGCGGTCAGCATCCGTGCTTCCGTAGTCATAAAGTGGTACATTGCGATACCAGATTCCAGAAATTTTTGGTGCTGTTCCCGCCCTGTCAAGAACTACGATATGCTTGGCAAAACCGTTTTTGGCCCATTCTTCTAGCAAAGATTTCCAGACACGAGCAATTCCTGTGCTGTAGAGTTGGAAAAACACGCCATCAATGAGAATTTTAGGATCTTCCCTGGGGCTTATTAAAGTTTTATTTGGTAAATCATCTGATGCTAGAAAATGCCAACCCGCGCCTTTAAGTTCTTTCTGTGCGATCGGGACTACACCGTAGGACTCGGCAGTATCAACGGTTGTTCCATCCTGCACCCAGCCTAAATACTCGCGTAATAGAGCTGGAAATTTAGTCTGCTGCTGCAAAGCTGTCCATTGCGATAGAGCATTGGTATAGCCATAATATTGTTCTTTAAACCTCAGTTGTTCTGGTATCACATAAGCAAAGTGCTGGAAAACTAATCCCAGGTTTTCTGTTTCTTCGTGTCGAAAAGCGTTGAACTCTGCCACATTTCTCAACTCACCATCTGGTAAAGGTTCAGCTAAAATGGGGGGTTCATGGCGTACCCAGACATGACCAGGCTTAAACCTCCAAGTTCGCAACCATTCTTGTGCAGGATTCTGAGCGTAACAGTTGCGACTGCTAATCACCAACTTCTCTCCGACAAAATACCAGCACCAATAGAAAGCCGCTGTTTTTTCAGGATGATAGATGAACATCTGTCGCGCTGTGCAGATTTGCTCGACAGTCCACAATTCATCAACGTCTACTTGCCATAGCAAACATTCCTGATTAATATTTTCCAATGGTGCATTAACCATTTCACGTTTGCCTTCCCAGAAAATACCCTCCGGTTTACGATAAACCGTGACATTTTCTGGATATAGCTGTGCCAGTTCGTCTAGGTATTCCGTTGTGCCATCATTACTCCGTCCATTGCAGTGAATTTCATCGGTAATTCGTCCCCCATTTCCTAAAGACCAAGCAGTATCATGCTTTAATTCGGCTACACCCTCGATAATATGCCAATGCCATTTAAATGGTAGTTGTTTGAAAGCTTCTATGTGGTAGCGGATGAAAGGTTCACCGTTGAGGACAATAGTAAAGAAATGAATGGGAAGCGCCGGAAAAGCAATATAATTTTCGTAAAAAGATGTTGACTCTATAACTTGTTCTCCTATTTGACCGTCTTCCTTGATGCGATTGCATTCGTAACCTGCCTTAATTAATAGGTCAAATGTTTCTTGGGCTTGTCGATTTAAGCCTTCGAGCATCTTTTGAGAGATTTCAAACTGAATGAACCGAATGGCTTTTTTGCTTAAAAGCCCAATCGATCCTTCCAAGGCATCACTTTCAGCTCCTTCAACATCCAGTTTGAGATAATCTATAAACTCAATTTTGTATAGTTGACAAAAAGAGTCCAGAGTAATAGCTTCTACCAGTTCTGTTTTTAGAAGAGGAACATATTGATTTTGAACCTCGGGATTCATCATTTTAGGTTTTCCGATACTATTCCAGACTGAGTATTCATCGGGAAACTCATTAAATTCTATCTGTTTATTTTCCGAAAAAATTGCTTTTTGAAATAAAGATATATTCTGGCATCCATATTCTTTAACCCGTTCTTGTAGTTTTATGAAAATGTTACCTGTCGGTTCAAATGAATAGACTTTTCCGCAATTTCCAACTAGCTGGCTAAATAAGATTGAATAGTCACCGATATTCGCTCCTACATCAAAAACGACCATGCCGGAGCGCACAATATTTTTAACCAACAGTTGTTCGGATTTTTCAGTTTCAAAGTTAAAATAGATGGTTGGCTCCTGAGTACAGCTAAGATGAGATTCAACAGCCAACTCTGTGGGGGATGTGCTGACAGAGATAAAAGTATTTTTTTTAAATATGGCATACCCATTCCTAATGAGATAATTCTGACCGACTAGGACATAATTAGGATCGGTCAGCAATTTGTTATGGTTCCGGTAGTTTTTAAAAGTATTGATATCATCAAGAATAATAATTTTGGCTCCGTAAACTTCTTCTAATTCAGCATTACCTGTAAATTCTGAACCGTCAATTAATACAGCATCAAAAACATCGATATCATTTTCTTTTTTGATTTCCTTAATGCCATTTCCTAAAAACCCTGATTTTTTTACATATTCAATATCTTGGGACAGCCATCCTAAGACCTGTTCCAGGGGATAGTAGTTTAGATTTGTCTGATTGTTTCTGTAAAATCTAATGACTTCCTCTTCATTAGAAAACTGTTCTATAGAAACAGATGAGACGTTATAACATTTGACAAAAGAATCGTTCCTATAAGTATTTTGCAGTTCGGCGAAGCGAGGCTTTGAAATTTCCATGCAGAAAAGTGTGGGCTTGTTCTGGTTCTCCCGCAAACCTGTGACAAATGCTTCCGTGCTTCCCTGTCCAGAAGATGAGCCAATTTCTAAAACAGTTTTAATATCTTCTTCTCTTGCTATTTTGTGGATAGCCAAGTACAGTTCATCATTTTTGATTTCAGGAGGAATGAGACGGTTTAGTTCAGAGTTTGAAAGGTTATTTGCCATTTTCCGTACTTACTCTTTAACTTGTTTATTGGGTCAACGATCGCCTACTACTTCCCCTTCGCCTGCCCCAACAGCGCCTTATAATCGGCCCGATCGGGATTTAGCTTCACCAACTTCTCCAAAGGCTCGATCGCCCCCACCTGATTATTCATCTGCAACCGCACATTTGCCAACCCCTCCAGAGCCGTCTGATTCTGCGGTTCCCGCTGTAAAACCGTCTCATATCCCCGTTCCTGCGCCGCCAGCAAAGATTCCTGAGAAACTGCTACTGGAGCAGATTTTTGCTGGTGCTGGCTGCTCAAACCGCTGCTGAACAGACTCACCATACCAAAAATTGCCGAACCACTAAAGCCAACCATTGATACAAACGCAAAAATCTGCTTAATTCGATCGCCCTTATTAACTGGACGAGGGCTAGATTTTTTCTGTGTACTTTCCATTGCTAACTCTTGGCCTCGCTGTTTTCCCGGTACTCGCAAAGCACCTATCTCTAGATTGCCCAAGTTCGATCGCAAAACGATCGCCCTTCGCCATTTAAAATTTGGAACCAATTCTAGCCCTGCACAAAATCTCATATTTGTCAAGGACATTTAGGTGACAATAACACGCGGACGATCGAGATCGATGAAGCGCGATCGCACCCTTACTTTTTAGCCGTTACTCTCTGACATTTCGCCAAACCGAGCTCGGTAACGCGGTAGCAAAGATGTGAGTTAAGGAGCACGCTGGCGTTCCGCTTCTAGTGCTGAGGCTAATTCATCAGAAAGCCGATCTAATTTTTCTTCTAATGTTGTTGCAGTCATCCCCATCGCTCCTTAATTGTGGTTATTTTTAATCTAAAACGCCCTTGCTGACTCGATTGTGCAATCAAAATGGGATTGGATTAAGGGCCGAAAGGTCGATCGACCTTTCACACCTTCAAATGCCATCAGGATCGATGCCTTGGCTTCTCAAGTATGCCATTAGTCGATCGGCCCTCTGGCGTTCCTCTTCGGCCCTCTGGCGTTCCTCTTCGGCGCGCTGGCGTTCCTGTTCCACCCGTTCCGCACCCCACAGCAGCAAATTGCCATTTTCATCCCACCAGCGCAACCAATAACCCCTTCTCTGAGATTTTTCACCTTCCCAAAGCCCCAGAAATAAACCCATTGATTCTATCCAGAATCGGTGATTAGCATCTGGTTCTTGCAATTCGTATTCTCCCGAATTCGAGAGTCTGTACACTTCCAACAATCCCGATTTTGGTTCAAAAATTACATAAATCGGTACTTGCAAAATTCGCTCATAAAACCGCCATTTTCCGTAAGGATATGTCGGTTTATTTGAATATTCACTGCCGTCAGTATCCGATAAAAACTCCATCACTACAGCAGGTACTTCTCCCTCAGCATTGCGCGTATAACTGCGGCGAACTTCTCCTGGTTCTGCTGGCAATACCGAGGGAACGTACACCCAATCCGGGGCTTTTACTACTGTTTTGTCGTTAACTTTGGCACACAGTCCAAAATTGGAAGCTATTAGCATTGAAGCTAGGATAAATCCTGCGAGATCCAAGGCTTCTCGGAGGGCGGCGGCTAAAAGTGGTTGGTCGATCTTTTCCACAGCCTCGTCGGGTAATTTAAAGTCGTCTGGCAATTTTTCCCAAGTCACAATATACTGAATTCTGGTTGCGTTCGCTTTCGATAAAGTTTGCGTCATTGGTTTTCCTTGTTTCAAGTGAAAGAGTTTTTTGTTAATAGGATTTGGACAATAATTTTAAGACCTGGTGCGAAAGGCGCACCTTATTAACTAGCTGTAATCGGGGTGCGTATTGCGCTGGTTATTAACTAGAGTAGCTCGCGCATCTTGCAATAATTGCGGTTATTCAATGATACCCTGTTTTAAGGATTATTTTCTGGAGCCAATGGTTCTGCTGACCTTGCAGTTTGAGAAGGTATAACAGGCAATTTGGGCTGTTTTTGCAAGCTGGGAAATCCAGGCTCTACTGATTGATTTCTGGCAGGCGTACTCGCATTTACTTTTTCAGAAAGGGGAGCTAATGTTTGAGTGACTTTAACTTGCTGTCGCAGTTGTTCTGTCGAGCCTAACAAGCCTCCTAATCCGTTGAACAACCTGCGAATATTGTTGCGGAAAGCCGGATCTCCCGTCAAATCATCCACGTCGGAAGTAATTTTTTGCACGTTCTGAAATGTAGCTCGTGCAGAATCTAGAGTTTGCTGCAATAATAGCAAAGTGGCGGGATTGTTTACCTGGCTGGATAAATCTCGCAAATTACCAGAAGCTTGGGCAGCATTCGCTGATAAAACTTCTAAATTGTTCAGCAATTGTCCTTGGTTGATGCGATTTATTGTCGGACTCAAACTGCTAACAGCTACGCGCAGTTCCTGACTGCTTTGATTGATGTTATTCAGAGTTGAGACTAAACTGGCGCGGTTGGTTGTTACTAAAGAATTGAGTTGGTTGGCTGTTAATGTAACTTGATTGGCTGCTTGACTTACTGAATTAGCAGAATTTATCGCAGCGGCAGATACGGCTTTTGTGGAAGTGTCCGCCGTAGCTGCCACTTTAGACACATCAGCGGCGACTGCTGATATTTCTGTCTTGAGCGATTGATTTAAGGTGTTTGCTTCTCCCTTTAATGATTGATTTAAGGTGCTTGCTTCCCCCTTTAATGATTGATTTAAACTTGCTATTTCGGTTTTAACAGATTGATTTAAACTCCCAATGTCTCCCCTTACTGATTGATTTAAAGTTTTTATTTCCGCTTGGGCAGTTTTAGTTAAAGTCGATAAATCTTGAGTAAGTTTAGCTGCACCTTTAGCTGTGTTGGCTGTATTCTCGGCAAGAGATTTAATATTGTTGAACAGCGCGGGGTCGGTGTAGAAATTAGCTAGGCGGACTGTGGATTTAATTAGTTCGTCGATAGTGACTCCAGCTTGACCTTTTAAGCGCGAATTTTGGCAGATAATCTCCGAGGGACAGTCGGCACTAACGGGATTGGCGGTAAGTAATGATTCTGGCAAAATCGAGTTGGGGGTAATGTCGATCGACGATTCGCCAATTAAACCCGATTTATTCGCTTCGATCGTAACATCCCTGGGAATCACTAAAGTACCGGGGGAAATCTCCAGCGTCACGTCTACGCCGTTGGAACCCGGTTTGAGGGCGGTAATTTTACCGACTGCCACCCCGCGATACCTGATGGGCGTGCCGATTTGCATTCCTTGGGCGCTGCCAAATTCTACGGCGAATTTGTAGCTGCGGTTCCCTACCTGCACGCCCCGCAGCCAGAGCACTAAGCCACCAAATAAACCGATTCCTACTAAAATTAAGAACCCGACAGAACCTTCTCTTACAGTTCGCGATCGCATATTACCTCCTTAGTCATTGGTCATTAGTCATTGGTCATTAGTCATTGGTCATTAGTCATTGGTCATTGGTCATTAGTCATTAGTTATGGGTTATTAGTTATGGGTTATTAGTTATTAGTCATTGGTCATTGAGCATCATTTTTAGGGGATGACCCGATAGATTGTAGGTATGAGTTTAATTGAGGGGCTAAGTCATTAATGATTGCTGTGAATGTATTTACTTGTTGAACGGTTAAAAGGTTTCGAGTGTAAGCTCGTCTCAACCAGTGTTGAGTTTCATATAAAGAACCTCTAGCTATCTTGACAAAGCGTCTGTTGTCTTGATAACTGCCTCGTCCCACTCCTTCTGCTATGTTAGCACCGACGCTATCGGCTGAACGGACAATTTGTTTGCCGATCGTATCTTTGGCAAATGGCTCCCAAGTCTTAACAGTTTGCCAAATTTCATCTGCTAGTCGTTCTGATAATTTATAAACTCGCAATTCCTGAAAACTTTTTGTTGCCATATTACCCTCGACCTTAATGACTAATAACTAATGACTAATGACTAAGGAATAATGACAATTGACTATCCAAGCGCTTGAATTGGCCCAGTAACACTGCCACTAAAAAATTGTCTGATCAGCAAATTATCTGTCGATGCAATGTCATTGACAGTTCCCTCCCATTGCACTTTGCCTCGATAGAGAAACACGATGCGATCGGCAGTGCGGCGGATGGTACTGTCTTGGTGAGTGACGATCGCATAAGTGCTGCAAACACCTTGGGCCGCCTGCAAGTCCCTGATTAAATCTTCAATTACCGTCGAAGCGATCGGATCTAAACCCGCCGTCGGTTCGTCGTACAGCAAAACCTCTGGATTATCCCTGTCATTATCAGGATTCGCCATGATCGCGCGGGCAAAACTTACCCGCTTCCTCATTCCCCCAGACAACTGCGCTGGATAGCGTTCGCCAATTCGCGGCAAACCCACCATCTCCAACTTTTCCTCCACCAATTCCCGAATCCGGCGGCGCGGCAGCTTAGAATGCTGGTAAAGTAAAAAACCGACATTCTCCTCCACCGTCAGCGAATCAAACAAAGCCGCTTGCTGAAACACCATCCCAATTCCGATCGGATCTGCCACGTCGTCCACCCATCCGACCCTGCGCTGTCCCTGAACAAAAACCTCACCGGCATCCGGGGCCAACAAACCCGCAATTATCCGCAGAATCGTAGATTTCCCCGTCCCGGAAGGGCCAATAATTGCCAGGGCCTCTCCCCGATAAATCCTCAGATCGACTCGATCGAGGATCGGGTTCTGGCCGAAGGACTTACTTACCCCCTTGAGTTCGATTAGTGGCTCAGCCATAAAATGTTATCAATAAGTTATCAGTCCTCAGTCCTCAGTCTACCTAATGACTAATGACTCCTGACTAATGATTAATGACTAATAACTAAAATTGACTGGCAAATCAAAACTCTCTTGTATTGTAAATTTGTCAGATCGATCTGTTCCAATACCATTAAGACTAATTAACCATGTCAATTAGTTCACTTCCTAAAGCCCTCCGCGTCTTGGCTAAAGCCAAGCAGGTTTTTGCCCAATCCAGAAATCCTTACCCCCCTTCTTTGCGGAACGGGCGAGTTCACCAGTGGTTTAAGTGGTTAGCCCCCGGGCTGTTAGTGAAACGGTGGCTGCTGATCAGTGCCAGCGGCGTGGTACTTGCCACTTTGGGTTTAGCAATTTGGACTGGGATGACTCCCATTTTCTTCTTATTGCAATTGTTGAGAAATTTTTTGGCGTGGATTGCGGAAGTTATTCCCAATTACGTGTCGGGGCCGATCATCATTGCTGGCGGGATTTTGTTAATTCTGTGGGGGCAAACTCGCAGTTTGAACTCTATTACTCAAGTGCTGATGCCCGAAGGGAATGAGGAATTGGTCGATCGACTTCTCAACCACCGCCGCTTGCACCGCGGCCCGAAAATTGTGGCAATTGGGGGCGGTACCGGTCTTTCTAATTTGCTCAGGGGATTGAAGGATTACAGTGCCAAAATCACTGCTATTGTCACGGTGGCGGATGATGGGGGGTCTTCCGGCCGGCTGCGGCGGGAAATTGGGGTATTGCCACCCGGAGACATTCGCAATTGTTTGGCGGCTTTGGCAGATGAGGAAAAGTTATTGACTGAGTTATTTCAATATCGCTTTCAGGCCGGTGACGGTTTGATGGGTCACAGTTTTGGGAATTTGTTTTTGACGGCGATGAGCGATATTGCTGGAGATTTGGAACAGGCGATCGCCGCGAGTTCTAAAGTTTTAGCAGTTAGGGGAGAAGTGCTGCCGGCCACTCTGAGCGACGTTTCTTTGTGGGCAGAACTGGCTGACGGCCGCAGGATTGAGGGGGAGTCCAGCATTACAAAAGCTAACGGAAAAATCCTCAGAATAGGCTGCACTCCTGCTAATCCTCCGGCGTTACCGAAGGTGGCCCAAGCACTTCGGGAAGCGGATTTTATCATTATTGGGCCGGGGAGTCTTTATACGAGTGTCATTCCGAATTTGTTGGTGCCGGAAATTGCTGATGCGATCGCCAACAGCGAAGTTCCGCGCATTTATGTGTGCAATATTATGACTCAGCCGGGGGAAACCGACGGATACAGTGTTGCAGACCACATTCGGGCGATCGATCGCGCTTGCGGCCGGCCCCTGTTCGATGCTGTAGTAGTTCAAGGCAAAGTCCCTTCTGCAAAGGCTTTGATCCGCTATTCTCAGGAGAATTCTTATCCGGTTGTGCTCGATCGAGAAGCCGTAACGCAATTGGGGCGGCGAATTGTCATCGCAAATGTGATGGATGAAGATAAAAATACGGGTTTAATTCGCCACAATTCTCAAAGGTTGGCGGGGATGTTGCTGCGTTGGTACGGCCGCGCGCACAACATTTAAGCTGCTGACTGTTGACTGTTGACTAATATTATTGGTTATTGGTTATTGGCAGCCGCCAGCGAGTAACAAATAACAAATAACACATAACAAATAATAAATGACTAATGACTAACTATTGAAATGAAAACTTTGCTTCCCGATTCTGAGGCTACGCGCAAGTTTGGTGTTGCGTTAGGTCGAGCGCTCCCCGCCGGCACTCTAATCTTATTACAAGGAGATTTAGGTGCGGGCAAAACTACCTTGGTTCAAGGCATTGCTGAAGGTTTAGGAATATCAGACTCGGTTGAGAGTCCTACTTTTACGCTGATTAACGAGTATTTTGAAGGGCGAGTTCCGCTGTATCATCTAGATTTATATCGATTAGAACCCGAAGAAGTGGAGGCTTTGCACTTAGAAAGTTATTGGGACGGGTTAGAAATGGATTTGGGAATTGTGGCGATCGAATGGGCGGAAAGATTGCAGTACAAGCCAGAAAATTATTTGCAAATTTCTTTGAGTTATCTAGATAACTGGCGGCAAGCTGAAGTAATTGGTAATGGCGACTTATTGGATTGGCAATTGGAAGTTTGAGAAAAGGCGATCGAACTTACTGCGTCGGACGGTTGACTCCAATCAATTTCCCCCTCAAAGTTTCCTCACCAGCAATAGCATCATTGATGCCTGTTGCCAACCTTTCTAGATTTTTATCGTCTGTACACACGATAATAGCAGCATGATTTGGTTGTTGAGTATGCAAGCGAATGAAATGCCGACGATTTTGCGTCATAACCGCCCGATCGTTATTCACAGCAAAGGCTAATACTTCGGGGTCATCATCTCCCGCATTTCCTGCCTCTTGAATAGTCAGGGCATCGTGACCAAAATTTCGCAGCAATGCCACAACAGGAAACGGGAACTGTTCATCTGCATAGAAACGTGCCATAAATTATACTTCCTGCATCATTGCTGCTGCTTCTTCTCGGAGTGCTGTTTCAATTTCTTCTGAGTTAGCCTCAGCATAAGTCCAGACATTTACTAAGTTTGCAGCATTCAACTGGGGATAAAATTGTAGAAGTTCAGCATCGCTTGAACCTTGACGACGTAAACTCACGAACAGCCAAACGGGAAGTCGAGTTTTGGCAATGCAAGCATCGCCGCCACACACGTCGGGAGTCTTGGTAATTCCTGGCCAGCTATTGTTTAAACTTTGGGTTAAAAGCCCGATGGCTTCAGCTTTCTCAGTCGGAGTTAAGGCCAGGAGTTGTGTTTCTAGTTCTTGGAGAAGCATGGGTAAAATCGCCTTTGCGATGCAGGAATACCCAATTATAACACTTGAGTCAAATCCATGCTTACTCAGCGTCAAATGTCAAGGCTTCTCCCCTCACATTTGTATCCAATTTACCATTCTCAAAAACAACTTTTCCTCCCACAACAGTCACAACTGGCCATCCAGTCAAACTCCAACCTTCAAAGGAACTCCAGCCGCACTTGCTCGCCATCTCTGCTCCGATCACCGGGCGGTAGTTCTCCAAATCAACTAAGACTAAATCGGCGTCAAAACCCGGAGCAATCGCCCCTTTGTTCGGAATCTTATAAGCCTTAGCAACAGCCGCCGACATCCAATTAGCAACTTGAGCAACTGTACATCTTCCCTCTACTGCTTGCGTCAGCATCAAAGGCAAAGAAGTTTCGACTCCGGGCATTCCCGACGGCGTATTTGGATATTCTTGAGCTTTTTCTGCTAATGTATGCGGCGCGTGGTCGGTGGCGATAAAATCAATTACCCCGTCGAGTAAAGCTTGCCAAAGTATTTCGTTATCGCGGGGCTCGCGCAAAGGCGGATTCATCTGAGCTAAACTGCCAATAGTTTCATAAGCGCTGGTATTTAACAACAAATGCTGCGGCGTAACTTCTGCTGTCACCCAACTCGGTTTTTCCTGGCGCAAAAACTCAGCTTCATCCCCCGTTGAAAGGTGCAGAATGTGCAGTCGCCGCTGATATTTATTAGAAAGTTTTACTGCTAGTTGAGTTGCCAATAAAGCTGCTTGATTGTCTTGAATTTGCGAGTGAACTGCAATATCGGAAATCCCGGCAAATTCCTGACGCCTCTGGTTGATTCTAGCTTGGTCTTCTGCGTGTACCGCAATTAGCCGATCGCCCTTGGCAAAAATCTGGTCTAAAGTTGCTTCTCCATCCACCAACAACTGCCCGTGCATCGAACCCATAAACACCTTAATTCCCGGAGTCGGATTCGCATTCAACAAATCCGGCAAATTCTCTGGCGTTGCACCAATAAAAAAGCCGTAATTCACCAAACACTTCTCGGCAGCGCGACTTAGTTTATCATCTAAGGCAGCTTGGGTTGTGGTCAGAGGTCGCGTATTCGGCATTTCCAGAAACGATGTCACGCCGCCTTTAGCGCAAGCACAGCTAGCCGTAAACAAGTCTTCCTTGTGTTCTAAACCCGGTTCCCGGAAGTGTACCTGGGGATCAATTACTCCGGGTAACAGAGTTAAGCCTTTCGCATCTATTTCTCGATCGCCAGATTCGACAATTTCCGCAGCAACCTTGACAATTTTGCGATCGCAGATTTGCACATCTCCTACCAAAAACTCACCGTTGGGCAAAAGAATGCGAGCGCGACGGATTAACAAACTTGATTTGGGAGTCATAAGATATCATTAATTGAGTAAACAGCGTGCTAGCATGGAAGCATTATTAAGTTTATAATTCGTATCCAGCTCAGTCACTACAATACACTATGACTCGTCTAGACAAGTCAGCCGACGAAAAACCTCCGCAAGACACCGAAAATCCTTGGATCGAAGGAATTAAGACGATCGGCTTAGCAGCATTTTTAGCCTTTGGTATCCGCACCCTGGTTGCCGAAGCACGCTACATTCCCACCGGCTCGATGCTCCCAACCTTACAAATTAACGATCGATTAATTATAGATAAGGTCAGCTATCGATTCCAAGAGCCCCAGCGAGGAGATATTATTGTATTTATGCCTCCCGATCCGGCTAGTTTGTGCACGGGACAGCCGCCACCGATCAAAGATGCCTATATCAAGCGAGTGATCGGACTGCCGGGGGACAGTGTGGAAGTCAGAGAAGGAAAAGTTTTTATTAACAAGCAGCCGCTACAGGAAAAATATATTGAAGAAATTCCGCAGTATCCCTACGGGCCTGTAGTTGTAGCTCCAAATTCTTACTTGGTACTCGGCGACAACCGCAACGCAAGCTGTGACAGTCATTATTGGGGCTTTGTACCCAAGCAAAATATCATCGGTAGGGCAATTGTGCGTTTTTGGCCACTCAACCGCACAGGTTCGATCGACCCCACGCCCCTTTATCCCGCTAAAAATTAGCTCTAACGGAAGAAGGAAGAAGCAAAAAAGCCCATTCAATAATAGCAATGATTTGGGTGATTAAGAACATCCTAATCGTCTTATCGTTTGCTATACAAAACGCTAAGGATATTAGATCCCCGACTTCTTCAAGAAGCCGGGGATCTAAGCTTACTGGCTGGATCAATTCTAAAATCTAAAATCTAAAATTTAACATCGCCTGGCGTTTCGCGATCGAGAACTTTCACAACTTTGTTATACATCTCCTCAGCTTGTTGCGGCGAATTGCCGATACTCGTCACTCCCAATTTGCCAAACTCCGACAAACAACCCATTAAATGAAACACACTGCCCGTCTCTGTACCGCTGTCAAAGTGCAGTTGATTGTCAGCAATAATATCCATCAAATCGTTCGGTAATAATCCCCGATAGCGCTCTTTTTTCAAATTGTCCGAAGCGACATAATATTTCGGACGGCCCTGCTGGCTATAAAATAATCCGGTAGTACGCTCGTAACGACCGTTTGTTAACAGTTTCAAAGCCATAAACGGATGAGTTGTGCCTCCTTTACGTAAGTTAATTTCTATTGCTTGAAGATCCCATTTTCCGTCGGATTGCTTTACAGCGAGAAAATCTACTCCAAATCTTTCTAAAGCGCCTTTTTTAGCTAAGTTTTGCCCGACTTTCCATCCCAATTCTTGCAACGCCAGCCGGTAAGATTCGTCCGCCGGAAATCGGCAACCCAAGAAAATTTGGCCGTCTGGGCCTCCTAAAATCTGGTCGTGAGTGGAGAGGATTTCTACTTCGCCGCTGGGAATAATTCTGCCTTGAACGCTGGGGGAGAACTTTTCTTCTCCTTCGATAAATGCTTCGGCAATTGCCCCTAATTCGGGAATGCGGCTGCTAAAGTTGTCCCAGGTTTCGCCTTTGGATTGAAAGCGTAAATTATGGAAGTGATCGCCAATTGCCTTTGCTCTTTCTGTAGGCGCTTTACCTGCCAGGGACTTCAGGTCTAAAATTGCATTCCCTTCCCCCGAAAAACCTTCATTTAACTTAATTACGATGCGCTGCAAATGTGGCTGCCGTTCCCACAATTGAGCGGCAGCTTCTGCTAAATCTTCCGCATTCCAAACCAACTCGGAACCGTCAGGATAAGGCACGCCACATTCTTGGAAAATTTGCCTGCTACCGCTTTTTGTTCCCCAGTATAACAGATCGGGATCGCTGGCCCACAAAGGAATCCCCAATTGAACAGATAACTCGCGTTCTAAGGGCGTCGAGTTATAACAAACCATATAAGATTTTTTCGGCCGTACTGCTTGACGAATGCGCTCCATCAAGCGGGGGCGCTCTAAAATTTTCTGGGTGAGGGATTTGGCAGAAGCATCGTAAGCACTGAACAGCAAAAGCCGATCGCGCGCGTGAGAAAACGGAATTCCCGGCAGCAATTGCAGGTAATAATCCACAATCATCGGGTGCAATGGCTCCGAGGTAATGTAAATTAAGCGCGTGTGGGGATTTCGCAGGCGAATCAATGAAAATAAATGTCGCTCTTCGTAGTGGTAAGCACCCTCAATTTTCCGCATTTCTTGCTGATCTAAGCTGACAGAAGGAATGATAATAATATCACAATCTCCGCTGTCGAATTCTTCTATCGCTCGCCAACGATCGCGTAATTCTGTCTGAAGATTGCGAAACTTCTGCGCGGATTCGGAAGATGATTTATTTAACTCTTGCATTGCTTTTTATCCTAAGTATTCAAATAATTATTGCTGATGATGTCGGGTGTGTCAGCCCCAATACTTGAGACAACTGACAGAGTTTTTTTGTCTGACTACAATTCTAAATCTTATACCAATTATTAAAACGAACAGTAGGGACTTAGGCCTTGCCATGTCCCGAATCCCGACGCCGGAGACGGCAATGCCCATAGGTGTCAACTTAAGCTTGAAAGCCTTGATAAATCTCGTTTTTACCTGAGTCCAGATCCCCCTAAATCCCCCTTAAGAAGGGGGACTTAAAGAGGCTTCCTGTCCCCCCCTTCTTAAGGGGGGCTAGGGGGGATCTGGCCTTAATAGTCAAACAGCCGTCTATAACTAGGTTTGACGTTAAGTTGACACGCCTTGGGCTCTTGGAGTGTCCCTACAGCTACTTTTCAGAATTGCTCTAAGAAGCTCGCCGCGCTCGAAAAAGTCTGGCATACTGCAATATTGGCTCTAAGCGGCGTTGATTTTGCTTGAGAGCCGATCGCAATTTTTCCGAGGGGCGGAACACCAGCGGAGCCGAATATTTGTTCAGCATCTCGATTTCTGGCGACTGGCTCATCAGCATCAGCCGCACGTCTTTGTCGAGCAAATAACTCAGAGACAGCAAATCTCCCATGTTCGTAAAATCGTTGCCGCGATCGCTAATTACAATTGTATCTTTAATCGATCGGTTAGCTATCGCCTCTTTGTTAATAATTTTCGCAACTTCAGCATTAAAATAGCTCAAGTCTTTGCTCCACCAAGTATCAGAAAAAGCGCTGACAGTACAGGATGCTATACTTGCTGTAAAAACCAGGGCTAAAATGACTTGCCAAAACCGCTGCTGAGTTTTCACGTTACTGGCGAGCAAGTAAGCAACTGCTAGCTGCACTCCCGGAAAGCACGAAATCAGATAACGGCTGACTGCCGAACGTTTGCCACCTAGGATGAGATCCGGTAAAGCCAGGAGCAAAAAAGGTACAAAAATTGATGTTACAATAAACAGCCAAGTTGAACTGCTAGTGCGGCGGCAGATTGTGTAAAGGGCTGCCGCAAATAACAGCAAAAATGGCAATCTCAGCAGATAAGTCCAAATATTATCAAACCCGAAGTCGAAGTCAAAAAATAAAGCTGTAAAGCTGAGTGTCCACAATTTGACAAGATACAGCCAACCCGGAGATACTCGCGTCCAATCTGTCGTAGCTGATGCTCGTCCCAGGTTGGTCGCCAGCACGTAAATCCAGGGGATATACAATATTAAAGCTGCTGTTACTGCTAAGAAAAATTGGGAATTAGTTACGTGACCGGGCAATTTTGTTTTTTTGACAAACAACCAGTAAGAAATTATAAAAACTCCGTGTCCAATGAGTGTTAAACTGAAGAAAGGATGAGTGTAGAAACCAAGGGCGATCGCCAGCGAGTAAAATACCCAATTTTGCCAATCCCGCAACCGCACTGCTCTCAGCAGCAGCCAACTGCTCCCAATAACTGTGGCTGTCAGCAAACTGTACTGCCTTGCTGTCTGAGCAAACAATATATCAAAGGGTGATAAAGCCAAAAGTGCTGTTGCTAATAACGCAGCCAAATTCGAGGCGAAAAGTTCCTGAGCTAAAGCGTACATCAAAGGCAGCGACAGCAAACTCAATAGTGCTGGCAAACTGCGAGATGCTGTTAGAGAACTGCCAAATTGCTGCATCGACCAACGAGCCATGAGAAAGTATAAAGGCGGATGCTGCGGGTCTTCTAGTGCTAAAGAACGAATGGTGTCTGCTTCTGTACTTCCCGGTTTAATCCGCTGATATTTTTGCAATTCTGGTGCGGGAAAAATCCGGTTTTGGAATAGTTCGTCGTCAATTTCTTGGCGGGTGAAACCAGCGGCGCGGATTGATGTGTAAGCTTCGTCGTGCCAGTACAGTTTGCGATCGATCTCAAAAAACCGAAATCCGATACCAAGTAAAATGCCGATCGCCAATAAGTTAATCAACCAGCGGAAATTTTTGCTATTGACAGATGTGTCTTGATGTGTTGTAGATGCCATGCTTGTCCTAATTGTGGCGATTACTTGTTACCAGGCTCTGCCTGGTAACACAGATCCGGAGGCTCTGCCTCCAATTTTAATGTAAGCTTTTCGAGGCAGAACCTCGCTTACATCGGTTCCCAGACAGAGCCTGGGAACCAGTTAAATATCTTCTACATCTTGGGCATTCTGAAGGCGGGAGCAGGCTGAACCACCCCAAAATCAAGAATCTTCAACCAAATGCTCCCAGAACCTCCAGACCCCAAAAATAACTGCTAACATACGTGTTGTACAGTTAATCAACAAGCTCCGCAAGGGGTCTACCCGCGTACCGCAAATGGCAAAAAAAGAAGCGTCTATAAAAACTTCCACTGAAAACTCAGAAAAGCAAAAAGCTCTAACTTCCGTACTCTCCCAAATCGAGCGCAGCTTTGGCAAAGGGGCGATCGTCCGATTGGGAGACTCCACTCGCATGAGGGTAGAAACCATTCCCACCGGAGCCCTGACACTAGACATTGCTTTGGGCGGCGGTTTGCCAAAAGGTCGAGTTATTGAAATTTACGGCCCGGAAAGTTCCGGTAAAACCACTCTAGCTCTCCACGCGATCGCCGAAGTCCAAAAATCCGGCGGTATAGCAGCCTTCGTCGATGCCGAACACGCCCTCGATCCCACCTACGCCTCAGCTTTAGGCGTCGATATTGAAAATCTCTTAGTTTCCCAGCCGGATACCGGCGAAATGGCCCTAGAAATAGTCGATCAACTCGTCCGTTCCGTCGCCGTCGATATCGTAGTAATTGACTCCGTAGCCGCCCTCGTCCCCCGCGCCGAAATCGAAGGCGACATGGGCGACTCCCACATGGGTTTGCAAGCGCGCTTGATGAGTCAAGCTTTGCGGAAAATCACCGGCAATATCGGCAAATCCGGCTGTACCGTCATCTTTCTCAACCAATTGCGGCAGAAAATCGGCATAACTTACGGCAACCCGGAAACCACAACCGGCGGTAACGCACTCAAATTCTACGCCAGCGTGCGGCTCGACATTCGCCGCATTCAAAGCTTGAAAAAAGGTACCGAAGAATACGGCAACCGCACGAAAGTTAAAGTTGCTAAAAATAAAGTTGCTCCGCCTTTCCGCATTGCCGAATTTGACATTGTATTTGGCAAAGGCATTTCTACTTTAGGCTGTCTGACTGACTTGGCCGACGAAATGGGAGTAATTCTGAAAAAAGGTTCTTGGTATAGCTACAACGGAGAGAACATAGCTCAAGGACGAGACAAAGTGATCCAGCACATGGAGAAAAACATCGATTTCAAAAATGAAATTGAGGAGCTAGTTAAAAAGAAACTTGAGACAGGTGCTCTGGTTTCTGCTAATTCTGTCGCTCCTATTGAGGTAGATGATGTAGATGATGTAGATGATGTAGATGATGTAAATGATGAGGTAGATGATGTAGATGGTTTGGACGAAGAAATCTAAGTTTTTTAGTCCTCAATTATTACTCGTTTACTGATTGTTTACTCGTTACCAGGCTGGAGCGAAAGTAACACTCCACAGCTACCTAGAGCCTCGAATTTAATTTTCGCTCGCGAGGCTCTTCCTCTAGGTATCGGTTCCCAGGCTCCAGCCATAGAACCAGTAAATTGACCGGACATGATATGAGATCGGGATTGCCGAATATATTGCGGATTGCTATACTTGTACAGTAAGTAGTACAAGTGTCAAGTACATGAATATTGTTTCTTTTAGCGAAGCGAGAAATAACCTCAAGGCTGTTTTAGACAGAGTAGTGGAAGATACGGACTATACCATCATCACTAGACGAGATGCGGAGGATGCGGTGGTGATGTCGCTAGAGTTCTTTAATAGTTTGCTGGAAACAGTTCATTTACTCAAATCTCCCGCCAATGCTGCCCATTTGGAGCGTTCTATCGCTCACTTTAAGCAGGGGAAAGTGGTAGAGCGAAATTTGTTGGATGACTAGAAAGTTAGCCTGGACGGATGAGGCTTGGGGCGATTATTTATATTGGCAAGGGCAAGATAAGAAAACCTTAAAACGAATTAACAAGCTAATTGAGGCAACAATCCGATTGCCGTTTGAGGGGATCGGAAAGCCCGAACCACTGAGGGAGAATCTGGCTGGTTTTTGGTCGCGGCGAATTGATGATACGAATCGATTAGTTTATGCTGTGGATGACGAGTATCTAACGATTATCTCTTGTCGATACCACTATTATGATTGACATCCTCCTTGGTCTGCTTAGCTATGGTGCGGCGTTTTTGTTTAACAGGAAAGTCGGCGTTTTTTTGAGCAGTTTAATTTTAATTTTATGACGATAGCGAGTTGGGAGCATGTCACTTTTGCGATAAGTATTTATACTTGTGCAGTTTTTCGAGGTCTACCAATTAAGCCATTTAAGTAAGCACATCGATGAGCCAATACCTGCCCAATATGGTCTAATTTCCAACTTGCTCCAGATATTTTAACCCGTCTAGCTATTTGCTTGATTCCTGATTCTACTGCTCCAGAACCAATCGAACAGATTCCATCTCTCTGGAAAAGTTCGTAATTAATAATTCTTTCTTTATGCTTTTCTAAATACTTACAAAAATTAACTGCTGGCTTTTTCTTCAATCCTATGAA
>NZ_JAUBOY010000087.1:0-12530 GCF_036700465.1 Microcoleus sp. T3_A4
CGGCTCCGAGTTAACAATTTTTCTTAATTTTACATCATCTTGCATTTGTCTCACATTTATTTGAAATTACTATATCTATGTAGGGGCGGGTTTCACCAACAATAATTGCCTCAAACCCATAATCTCGTAAACCCGCCCCGACCAGATGACAAATTGAAAGGTACATTGCTGTGCGATCCAGATAGCATTTAAGCCGGAATAAATGCTAAGAAACCCGGTTTCTCTCAGAAATATGGTTTCTGGGAATTGGGGTTATTTATTCTTTTAAAACTTACGCATCAAGACCAAAAAAACCGGGTTTTTTGCGGTTTGGCCGACTGTAACGAAGTATGCTGGTAAAAACCCGGTTTCTGACCACCCGTGCGTAAGTCTTATTCTTTTCAGGGCGAACCGGGATATTTTGTCGATCGCCCCCCAGCTAAAATTACATATACTACAATATATAATACAGAGATTTGAGCCAAAATCCTTGGAGCTCAGAAAAATCAGAATCGAAGCCCCTTGAATGTGTAAAAATACTGAAGCAAACATTACTAAACCCTGCACGGAGCAATTGTTGTGGATTCCAGATATAACCCCCAATCCATAGAAGAAAAATGGCAGCAGACATGGGCTGAGCAAAACTTAGACCAGATGCCAGAAGAAACCCAAAAGCCTAAATTTTATGCCTTATCCATGTTCCCCTACCCGTCGGGAAACCTGCACATGGGACACGTCCGCAACTACACAATCATCGATGTAATTGCCAGACTCAAGCGAATGCAAGGTTATCGGGTATTGAATCCGATGGGGTGGGACGCTTTTGGTTTGCCCGCAGAAAATGCCGCCATCGAGCGCGGAATTCCCCCGGCAAAATGGACGTATGAAAATATTGCCCAAATGAAAGGCTTATTTCGCCGTCTCGGCATCTCCTTTGATTGGACAAAAGAAGTTACAACTTGTTCTCCCGATTATTATCGGTGGACTCAATGGATTTTCTTACAATTTTTAGAAGCAGGATTAGCATATCAAAAAGAAGCGGCAGTTAATTGGGACCCCATAGATCAAACAGTCTTAGCAAACGAACAAGTAGATAACGAAGGTCGTTCCTGGCGTTCCGGTGCCAAAGTCGAGCGCAAATTATTGCGGCAGTGGTTCCTCAAAATTACCGATTACGCCGAACAGTTATTAAACGACTTAGACAAATTGCCAGATTGGCCCGAAAGAGTCAAATTAATGCAAGCCAACTGGATCGGCAAATCAGTCGGCGCTTACTTAGAATTTCCGATTGTCGGCATGGATGAAAAAATCGCCGTTTTCACCACACGTCCCGATACAGTTTACGGCGTCAGTTACGTTGTTTTAGCGCCGGAACATCCACTAACTCAGCGCGTGACAACCGCAGACAGAAAAGCCGCCGTAGAAACCTTCATCAAAGAAGTCGCCGCCCAAAGCGAGATCGATCGCACAGCCGAAGACAAACCAAAGCGCGGCATCCCCACAGGCGGCAAAGCAATCAATCCTTTCAACGGCGAAGAAATTCCCATTTGGATAGCCGATTATGTGCTGTACGAATACGGCACCGGCGCAGTCATGGGAGTACCAGCCCACGACACGCGAGATTTCAAATTTGCCAATCAATATCAACTGCCAATTAAAGTAGTAATTGTCGATGATGATGAGTTGCCGCTGACTGAAGCTTACACCGAACCAGGAATTATGATTAATTCCGAAAACTTCAACGGCATGGATTCAATTAAAGGCAAAGCAGCGATTATTGACCATGCCGAAAATCAAGGCTATGGCAAAGCCCGAATCCAATACCGCTTGAGAGATTGGTTAATTTCCAGACAGCGTTATTGGGGCGCTCCGATTCCCGTAATTCACTGTCCCACCTGCGGAACAGTCCCCGTACCCGCATCAGATTTGCCCGTATTGTTGCCGGAAAATGTACAATTTACTGGCAAAGGTTCGCCCTTGGCAAAGATGGAAGAATGGGTAAACGTTCCTTGTCCGAGTTGCGGCACTCCGGCTAAGCGGGAAACAGATACGATGGATACTTTTATCGATTCTTCGTGGTATTTCTTGCGCTATCCCGATGCTCAAAATCAAGAGCAAGTCTTCGATACGGCGAAGACAAATGATTGGATGCCCGTAGACCAATATGTGGGCGGCATCGAACACGCAATCTTGCACTTACTGTATTCGCGCTTCTTTACCAAGGTTTTGCGCGATCGGGGTTTAATCAATTGTGACGAACCATTTAAACGCCTGTTAACTCAAGGCATGGTGCAAGCAATGGCCTATAAAAACCCTGTTACTGGCAAATACGTTCCCCCAGCAGATATAGACCCCGCAAATCCCAAAGATCCTCAAACTGGCGAAGCTTTGGAAGTCTTCTACGAGAAGATGTCCAAATCAAAATACAATGGCGTTGACCCCTTGGAAGTTATGGGCAAATATGGGGTAGATACGGCGCGGATGTTTATTTTATTCAAAGCACCGCCAGAGAAAGATTTGGAGTGGGATGACGCTGATGTGGAAGGGCAATTTCGCTTTTTAAATCGCGTTTGGCGCGTGGTGACAGAGTTTGCTGGACGAGTCCCTGCCACCCCCGATCAAGCAGGAGAGAATGCGGAATTAAGTAAACCTGAAAAGGATTTGCGGCGGGCAATTCACACTGCAATTAAGGAAGTTAGCGAAGATTTGGAGGGCGATTATCAGTTCAATACTGCTGTTTCGGAAATGATGAAACTCAGCAATGCTTTGAATGATGCTAAATGTAAAGATTCGCCAGTTTATGCAGAAGGAATTAACACTTTGATTCGATTGTTAGCGCCTTTTGCGCCGCATATTGCTGATGAGTTATGGCACAATACGGGTAACAGTGAATCGGTGCATACGCAAACTTGGCCTAGTGTCGATCCATCTGCATTAATTACCGATGAAATTACGCTGGTAATTCAAGTTATGGGCAAGACTCGCGGCACAATTCAAGTGCCTTCTGGTGCTGATAAAGCTGCGTTGGAAAAGTTTGCTCGCGAGTCTGAATTGGCTAAGCGTCACCTGGAAGGTAAGGAGATTAAAAAGGTAATTGTGGTGCCTGGAAAGTTGGTTAATTTCGTGGTAGCTTGAGTGTAAAAGTCGCTACCTGTAGGCAACGTATCGTTTATACACAAACACAACCTAATCCCCTTTAAACACTATCGGGCAACTATTATTTACTGTAAGAGTAGACAAGTTGCCCTTTTTTTACTAACTTTAAGGGAATTTTAGGATTGTTTAGCGGCTCGTTTCTTAGCCTCACCTTTTCTTCCCATTCTTTAAATTTAGGTTCCAGCATTTCCGGTGTAAGTTTATAAATCTCTTTGAGAGTTATGCCTTCATACAGTCCAATATACCAAGCTTCTACTCTGCGATATTTGTCAAGTATAATTTCATTCAAATGATGGTGAGTAGTGACCCCACCGCTTCTATTGAGAGCAATATTTATTGTTTTAAGTTCGTATTCTTTTCCTTCAGCATCAATAGCATCGTTTCCTTCACGCCCAGGCGATATCCGCAGCCCTAAAAGGATTAATAACTGTAAAGTCTTTCCCCCGTTATCTTGAAAAATATCCGCAATACCATATTCACTAGCCAGATTTTGCAATTCTTGGATACTTTTCATAGCATTTTCTAGCCGCTTAGCATCTGAAATGCGTTCTGCTTCCGTGGTAACAGCCTCTTCAACCGGCTCCACAACCGAGGGAGAAACTGGTTCAGCTATTAGGGTGCTAATGAGAGCTGTACTCTCGCCGCTTTGGCTAAAACTGATTAAATAAGTAGCGGGTACATCGAGCGCTTCAGCTAGAGCGAAAATAACTTCAAAGGATGGCGATCTTTCACCGCGTTCCAATAAGCTGATATAGTCAGTAGTCTTGTCTATGAGTTCTGCTAACTCGTCCTGTGTCATCCTTTTTTCTCTGCGTAACTGACTTACCTTGGCCGCAAATTGTTGTCTGGCTTCTTTGTAATTCATACCCCTCACAATTCATAAAAACGAACTGAAAGTTCGCTTTTTGAATGGTACGAAGAATTTGCACACAAAACAACGTACTGAAAGTACGGATTTAGTAAGACTGAGAGTACGGATTTTGCTATAATGACAGTAGGCTGTGTCTGTTGTACCTTAAACTAATCTAAATTAAGCATGAGTAACATTTTGCCCGCCCCTATTTACACCACCAAATACGGTCAATCTTATTTGGGAGATTCTCTTCATCTCCTGAATAGTCTTGCTAGCAATTCTGTAGATTTGGTGATTACATCCCCTCCTTTTGCACTGCAACGCCAAAAGAGTTATGGAAATGAAGATCAAGATTTATATGTTGATTGGCTGCTGGGCTTTGCTCCTGAAATTAAAAGAGTTCTCAAGGATACTGGAAGTTTTGTTATAGACCTTGGAGGTGCTTATCAAAAAGGAATACCTGTACGATCGCTGTACAATTACCGCGTGCTTATTAGGTTATGCGACGAGTATGGATTTAAACTTGCTCAAGAATTTTTCTGGTTTAATCCTTCCAAACTTCCATCTCCTATAGAGTGGGTGAATAAAAAGAAAATCCGGGCTAAAGATTCTGTGAATACTGTTTGGTGGCTTTCCAAAACGAATCAGCCTCAAGCGAATATTAGTAAAGTCAAAGTAGAGTATTCTGAGAGAATGAAAAAACTTTTGAAAAATGCTGATGAATTTTACACGCCCAAAGAACGCCCTTCCGGTCACAATATTAGCGATCGATTTTCCAAAGATAATGGAGGTGCTATTCCATCTAATTTGCTAGAAATTTCTAATTCGGAAAGTAATTCTCAATACTTGCGTTGGTGCAAAGAGTTTAATGTTAAGGCTCATCCGGCACGTTTCCCCCAAAAACTACCGACATTTTTTATAAATTTTCTTACTGAACCGGGAGACTTGGTAGTAGATATTTTTTCGGGTTCTAATACTACGGGTTATGCAGCAGAACAATTATCAAGAAACTGGATAAGCTTTGAAAAAGAAAAACAATATGTTGCTGCCTCAATATTTAGATTTTTGCCTCAAGAATCTTTTTGGCAAGCGGATACAATATACAACCACTTGTTAACTGAGGAAGCATCAGGATTGATTTTACCTCAAAATAGGCTCCTTTTTGAAGTTAATAATTATTGTGTTTAATTTGGCTAAATAGTCGAATTTTTATTCAGATATGAAACAGTCTATTGAAATCGCTTCTACACGAACAATTTTCCACCAGAAAGGGACTGAAAGAGATGGTTTTAATTGTTAGTTTCAAAAAGCAATTGCACCATCGCTCCGCATTCCAATTTTAATACAGATTGAGCGCTGCCGCCATTAACGGCAATTTCTACCCAACCGTCAGAACCAGTTATGGCAATTAAATCGCCCGGTTCGCTGTCGCTGTAGGTTTTACCGCTGGGAATGCGAATGGCATCAGAACTATGGCTAATTGTTACTGACCAATTGTTACCTATAATGCAATTATTGGGGATATTAGTAATTAGGTTGCCGAAGCGATCGACATATTGAACACAGCCTTCTATACCTGTGGCTGTAACGGCACAATTTGGTATCTCTAACTGCACTAAACTTGCAGGGTCGATCACCTGCCCCAACTCTTCCAAAGCCACCCCATTCGCCAAGTGAGCGCCCGCTGCAGCAAAAATATCGCGACCGTGGAAAGTGCTGCTGGGTTGAGGTGTGCGCCAGTATTTGGGGTTGGTGAGTTCGACAGATACGATCGCACTTTCCCGACTCAACACCCCGCTAAACAACCCGTTATCCGGCCCAACAAGAAAGCAATTAGCACATTTAATCGCAACAGGGCGTCTCTTGCTTCCCACCCCCGGATCGACGACAGCAATATGTACGGTTTCCGGCGGAAAATAAGCAAAAGCAGTCATCAAACAAAACCTCCCCGCTGCTATATTTTGAGATGGTATTTGGTGCGTAATGTCAATGACTTTTAAGTGCGGGTTAATTTGGGCGATCGCACCTTTCATCACTCCCACATAAACATCGCTTAATCCAAAATCCGTCAGCAGAGTTATAATTCTATTTTTAGACATATATCCAACGGTAAAAATATGGTATCACAATGGGAAAACTTTCTGCAAAACTTGGGAGAATGGCACGGTTCTTTTACCCAGTTATCGCCACGAGGAGAGGTACTTCAAGATACTCCTAGCATTATTTCTATCGAAGGTTTCAATGACAACAAAAATGTGCGACTGAAACTCCGTCGATTTTCCCCAAATCCTAGCGGTGTCGGCGAACCGGAAGTGAGCGAACTTGTTCGAGAATATCAAAGTTTGGGACGAGATATCCTATTTTTTGAGAATGGAGCTTTTTGTCAGGGAACTATTCAACTAGCGCCTTATTCTGAGTGCGGTGCAGAGTTTGGTTTTATCTACAATTATCGTCGGTTGCGCTTCCCTCTGACATACAATACCGACGGCAATTTATCAACACTTATCTTAATTCGGGAAAAGCAGCTTGATAAAAATGTCCCCGAACGTCCGCCTTTAACTGTTGACGATTTGCTGGGAGAGTGGCAGGGCGAGGCGGTGACAATGTATCCAGATTTGCGTTCTCCAGACTTTTATTCTACCAAACTGCAATTGCACTTGGAAAGTAGCGATCGCCTAGTGCAGAAAATTACTTTTGGCAGTAATGCTACTGTTATCAGTTCTAGCGCCAGCATTGACGGTTCTGTATTAAATTTTAACGAAGGTGCTATGCCCGTGCAAGTTGTGCTGCTTCCTGACGGTGGTTCTTGCACTTTACCTGTCAAGATTGAATCCAGAAAACCTATATTTTTCGAGGCAGGTTGGTTGGTAGAACCTGACTTGCGGTTTCGGATGATTCGCAGTTACAACGATCGGGGTGAATGGGTAAGTTTGACTTTAGTTACTGAACGCAAAGTTAGTCATTAATCCCGATCAGTTGTTGATGATTAAGATTGAGTATTTTGGGCGGGCTATGAGCAACGCCCCACAATAAACTTAATGTATTGTGGAACGGGCATCGGGCCCGTTCTAAAAATAGTACAATATCTCAGAATTACAAACATTTTTCCGATTTAGGAATCGGATTTTGTTTCCTGAGTTTGCGAGTGAATCACCGCACTCCAATCATCATTGTTAACAGCAGCTTCCAGATGTTGGTGTCGTTCGCTATCATTTTCGGCGGCTGTTTCTAACTCTTTGGTAAGAGTGGAATCTGCCATTGCTTTGCGTAATTTCAGCTTCTTTTCCTCATAACCTTTTTGTTCCTCAGCAGACATAGCAGCGCGGGCTGCTTGGCCTACCGTAGCCGCCCACATTTCGCTGTCAGCACCGTTGCCCGGCGGAATGCTGCCAATTTCTGCTATCCAAGCATCGCGCAAACTTTCCATTTCTTCCCGCTTTGGGAATTTGAAAGTTTGCACACGCAGGAAAGCGCAATTTTCAACGCCATTTTGGGCAATGTGACCGTTGATTGAAAGCAGGATATTTCGCGAATAACCTATAAACTGAGTGTTGCGGGAAGTGTCCATTACAGCGTAAACGCCGGCGACTTTCGCGTTAGTTGCCAAATCGCGCCATGTATCGATCGACATTACTTGCGTGCCGTCGTTTTCTAATTCAGTAATAGTGGCTGCTGCGCTGTGTTCTGAGTCGGAACTGTATAAAAAATTGTGCAGTCCTTCATGGGCGACAGGTACGTTTTGATGTTCAATTGCTACGTCTCGATCGGCATTCACTTGATTAGCTTCCATTAAATTCAATTCCTCAAAAAATGTCAACTTTATTCATTAAATCCCACTTTCAGGGGCGGGTTGAAAAACCCACCCCACAATTAAGTTATCTTTGTGGAACAGGCATCTTGCCTGTTCTACTGTTTTTGTGGGCCTTATCTACTTAACTTACGGCAATTTGTTGCAATTCCTCGTCAGTCAATTTAACTTCGAGCGCCCGCACAGAGTCCTCAATACTCGATACTTTGGTCGCACCGGGAATCGGAACTATGCAGGGCGATTGGGCCATCAACCAAGCTAATACTATACAGTAAACTGAAACGTTTTTTTCTGCTGCTAATTTGGCGATCGCGGGCATATCTTGCAAGCTTGTGGCGCGGCGGCTTCCTCCTAAAGGGCTCCAAGGAAAAAATGTCAGTTTTTCGGTTTCGCAATATTCCAGTACGCCGTCTGATTCTGGCTGTCTGTGCCAAGGATTATATTGATTCTGAACAGAGACAATTTCTACTGTATCGCGGGCGCGTTTGATCTGCTCTACAGAAAAGTTGGAAACTCCAATAAATCGAATCATTCCTGCTTCTACGGCTTCTTTTGCGGGTGCTAGGGCTGCTTCGATGGTATAAGCGGGATCGGGTGAGTGATATTGCCAAAGGTCGATCGGTTCCTTGCCGCCCAATGCTTCAAAACTTTCCCGAATTGTCTTGCGTAAATGATGGGGGTTGCCGTTGCGCGTCCACGCACCTTGAGGCCGCATTAAGCCGCCTTTAGTGGCCACTGTAACGGCCCTAACATCTCCGCTGTACTGTTGCAAAGCTTTGGCAATCAGGTGTTCGTTGTGGTGTTTGTCGGATTGATCTTGGCAGTAGGAATCTGCGGTGTCAATTAGGGTGACACCCAAATCGAGGGCGCGGTGAATTACCGCAATTGATTGCGATTCGGGCGGCCGGCCACTTAAGGACATTGGCATACCTCCAAGACCGATCGCGCTGATAGTAAAATTACTGTTACCCAGTTTTTTTCTTTTCATTGGTTTGCCTGCGTTTGCGTGGTTTATTTCCAGTTTACATTTCCAGGATAGGTTGAAATATTACATTTATTTAACTATCTAAGTAAATAGAAGAAAATATTTTTTAGATAAGCTGTTTTGCCTTTTAAATGTATATTTAAATTCCCTATTCCCCACGTGTCAAATCCTCTCCCTCTCAAACATAATAGACAATCTAGATCTGCAGCAGCTTACCTACCTACTTAACTAGCTGGAAGCGCTGGTATAAAAGCGGAGGGCAAATTGCCAGAAGTAGCGGGAGAAAAATAACAGCCCGATCGCCAATATTCCCGCCCCTGCGATCCAAACGATTTCACCTCTCCCCAGCATGGCTTCTGCAGGCACAGTCGTCAAGAAGGCAACGGGAACTACGAAAGTGAAGAAAAATCGATAAGCTGCAGGATAAGCTGCCATGGGAAATCTACCCGCTTCTAACAATCCTTCGAGAACTTCGGTAACATTGTAAATTTTGACAAACCAAATGCTGGTTGCCCCTAACATAAACCATATACTGTAAAGAGTAATAGTTCCGAATAACAGCGGTATTGCTGTTAAAAAATAGTTGCCGATTGTTACTCCCAATTTGTTAGCAGCATACAGCAGCAATACGGTGCCCAAGATTAAATCTGGGATTCCCCAAGGCGAAACTGTGTTTGCAGATAGCCAGAATTGGGAACTGATGGGTTTGAGGAGTACGAAATCGAGAGTACCTTGCTGGACTCGATCGACAATACGGCTGAGATTAGGTGCTAGAAAGGTTGCCGAAAACCCCTGCAAAATCGTGAAAATACCGAGTACAACTAAGGCTTCTTCCCATTTCCACCCAGAAAACGTGTAACCGGTACGGTAAAACAAAAATAGCCCAAACAAGCTGCCCGCAAGATTTCCGAGGCTGCTGATGGCCGCGAGGACAAAGTTGATTCGGTATTCTAGTTCCGCGGAGATCGCCGCACCCCAGAACAATTTCAGTACGTGCAAATATCGTCCCATGTTTGTCGCCATTTTTTGCCGTGTAAATACTTAAATTCCCATATTGTAAAGCTTGTGTGAAGTTAACTGCTGTAGTGGCTGCTCATTTCACTATAACAATAAATTATTGATACCGTTTACGTAAGTAGTTTTACTGAGAAACGGTATTAAGTTATTTAACACAATTTAAACAAAAACTACAATTATTAAATTAAGTCAATCTTAAGCCCCTATATTTTGGCAATTATTAAGCATCGTTCATGTTTTGACACAAAAATCTGCTTAACTGATTGGAAATACTAATATGTTACAAGTTTTAATATTATAAATATTTGACAAACATCTAGCCATACCCAAACTGAACACTTAGGATGGGGCATACGTACTCAAAAGAAATACGTAATCCAAAATACGTAATCATACGTAGCAAAGAGGGATCGAGAAATTGACTTAAGTAACAACACGTAAGGGAAAAAAGACATGGATGCTTTAACATTATCGAGACTGGGCGTCAAGCACACCAAGAGTGCAGTGGCCGAATCGCTGCGGATCAATACAGGATACGACGTGACAAGCCCAGTCACTTTTTACGGGATTGTCAACGAGCGCTGCAATGTAAAATGCCGGCAGTGCGAGTATTGGCGGCTCAAAGAATATAAAGACGAAATGACGATCGAAGAATGGCAAAATGCCCTCTTGAGCGTCAAAGAATTTGTGGGCGAATTTTCAATCAACTTTAGCGGCGGCGAACCTTATATTAAAAAAGGTTTTCTAGACTTACTTGCCTTTGCGAATAAAAATGGCATTCACGCCGGCGTCACCACCAACGGCTATTGCATGACCAGGGAAAACGCAGCCAAAACTGTCGCTGCTCGTCCTTTTAATGTGAATATGTCAGTTGACGGGCCGAATGCAGAACTGCACGATTATTTGCGGGGTCAACCGGGATTGTTCGATCGGCTTTCTAAAGGAATCGGTTATCTGCGCGAAGAACAAGAAAAACAGAACGTCCTGTTTCCGATCAACGTCAAACCGACAATGAACCGACTCAATTTCCGCCACCTCCCGGAAATAGTCACCTGGGCTCAGGGAATGGGGGCGACGACGGTGAACTTCCAACCAGTCAACCGCTGGACACCAGAAACATACGAGGAATTGTGGATTGAAAAAGAAGACATGGAGGAATTTGCACAAGTAATCGAGCAGCTAATTGAAATGAAGAACAACGGTGCTCCGATTATGAACAGCGATGAAGTGTTGCGATTGATGATTCCTCACTTTGCCGAAGAAACAGCTCCTGATTCAACTCGTCCTTGTCGCGTTGGACTCCGCAATTACTGGATTGATACGCGCGGCGATGTGAAATTGTGCGATGAGTTCCCGGTAATTGGTAATGTGAAAAATGCCAGCGCCCGCGAGATTTGGTACGGAGAAAAAGCTCAGGAAGTCCGTCGCGATACTTTGAATTGCGGCAAGCTGTGTCTGATTACTTGTGTCTCGCAAAAGACGATTTTGGACAAGGTAAAAATGGGGGTGAAATTATTAAAAAATTGAGGTTTGATCTGTGTTAGTCTTGCTTGGGTTTATGGGAACCGGGTTTTATCAGAAACCCGGTTTTTAATTTATTTGTATTCGTTTTTGCTGTCGATTTCCATTTGTTCTTGAGTGCGATATTTCTGCTCTTGTTCCTTTTGTTTGTATAATTCTAGTTGTTCGCGATGGCGCTGACGTGCCCTCTCTTATTCCGGTTCAATTCCACCTGTTCGATTTCCATCATCCCGCAAATTGTGGATGTTGTCTGCTGGAACAAATCTTGATTAGCAATCAGGTAGTTTAAGAATTTTGCAACTTGGCTTTTATATTTGCGCGATCACAAACTCAGGAACTTCGGCAAAAACACCAGTTGCCACCTTCAATGGAAAAAGTTTTGATTTTAGGATTACTTTCGATATAATTTTTCGCATTAATATCAACAGTATTGCTGTATCCTGGCAAATGCTGCAATTATTTAGCACAATCAAATATTGGGGTTCTGATTTCAACTAACAATTGCTTTAACTTCGCGAGTTAAATTTCTCGATTTGGTTCCGCTTCTATTTGAGCGAATTCTGGCAGCTTTCTTTCTAATTCGCTGGCTATTTGCTGGCATCGGCGATAGCCATTTTTAGGCTAAAAAGAGCGATAGCCTGCGCGTTGAGAAAAAGACATAAAGTGCGATCGCCATTTCAACGACAGCTTCGATGGGATACTCAATAGCCGCCGCGCGGGTAATGAGGGCGATGCGGATGCGATCTGGTAGCTAAGCGAGGATGGATTGAGCGTCAGCCGGAATTTGGCGGGCTGCTTGCGGTTGTCCGTCGGTCATGAAGATGGGGAGCGATCGCAACTGAGCGCTGCTAATCTCAAGGATGCTATCATAGATTAACAGTTACTATGTCTTTATAGGTAAATGACATGAACGCTAAAGAATTGCTCATTAAAGAAGTGGATAATATCCCCGAATTTATATTAGAAGAAGTTTGGGATTTTCTGCAATTTCTCAAAGCCAAGTATGATAAAGATAAGTTAGAAGCAAGCCTGCTCAGTGAATCTTCTTTGCAAAAAGACTGGTTAAGATTAGAGGAGGATGAAGCATGGCAGAATTTGTAAAAGGTGATGTGATAGTTGTTCCTTTCCCATTTTCAGCCCACATTCCGCAGATATTCAAGCAGAAGGAAAGGAAGATAGATTCGGAGACACAAAACTCCCAAACGATTGCC
>NZ_JAUBOY010000021.1:0-122622 GCF_036700465.1 Microcoleus sp. T3_A4
AAACTTATGCTTCGCCGAACTTGAATCACCCATCAATTGCGATCGTGATTTTCCCTAACTTATTCAGCAAGCCCTAAATAAAAGCGGCAGTCGCCTGCCGCTTTTAGCTGTAACTAGATGTCTGGGAACCTTAGAAACTAAAGGTAGTACGGAGGAGTCCGACCCAGATATCGTCGTTGTTGTTGTTGTGTTCGGGATTCAGAATCACGTAAACGCCCGGTGTCACTGAGATAAAGTCATTGACTTGGAAGCGATAGAAACCCTCTAAGTGATAAGAGGTGTTGCGATTTCTAGCGACATCACTCTCAGTAACTTTTGGCGGTACACCGAAGACAAAACCGAGGACGTTGCCTTGTCGGGCAAAATCTCCCAGGGCCACAGTTATAGCACCATTCTGGATAGTAGCGTCATTGTTGCCACCCCGCAGTTGTTCAGCCTTCGTATAACCGTACCAACCGCCAATCTGAAAGCGACTGCTGGGTTTGAAATTAACTTGCACCCCATAGTTATCTGATGCGGTGGGTGATTGATCGAAGGGTCGGTTAGCCAAGGCACTGCCGACGCCGCCCATGAGGCTAACATCGCCTGCCCGATTGTATTTCCGGGTGTAAGTCAAGCCCAAGTCAAACGGTCTGCTAAAAAAGCCGATCTGACCCAGAGCGCTGAAAGAACCATCGAAAACGCCCCTGCCGTCTGCTGGGTTGGGAGCATCGCCGTCGCCCGCCAGATAGCCCGCGGTAGCTCGGAGGCTGCCCAAGTTGAAACTCACACTTGCGCCTGCTCCCTGTGGCCCGCGGAATACGGCCGGGTTGCGAACTCCAAATCTGGAAAGTGAACCGCTACTCGTAGAGTTACCAAAGGTAGAAGCCTGGTCTGCAATTTCATCTAGGTCAAGTCCTTTAGGACCGACAAAGACTGTAGCTTTACCCATGGGGAAACGATAGTACACTTCGTCTAGTGTGAATTGGCTGCCGTCATCGCCGTCAAAGGCCAAGCGAGCCATGTTGGTACCGGTAGCCGTGGCTCTGTCGTAGCGGGCGGTGTTGACTGCTTGCAAGCGGGTTCTGAGCAAGTCTCGACCGGTGAAGCTGGTGTTGAAGTTCAACCGCACCCGGTAGCCGAAGTTGGTGACAGTTTCGTCGTCCTCAAGGTTGGTACCATCTCCGACGAAGGTGTCGCTGACGGCAAAAATGGCTTCTCCAGCCAATTTGGTGGTGGTGGAGAACTGGTTGGCTTCGAGTTCTGCGGTGCGAGCTTCTAGGCCGTCTACTCGTCCGCGCAGGGTAGCGAGTTCGGCTGCAAATTCTTCTTGCAGGCGTTGCAAGATGGCTAAGTCGTCTCGGGTAACCAAGTTACCTGTTGACCCAATGAGTTGGGTTATGCTGTCTAAGCAAGCGTTGACGCCGGCTGCAAATTCGTAGCGAGTCAGGGCGCGGTTGCCGCGGTAGGTGCCGTCGGGATAACCTACGATACAACTGTAGCGTTCGACTAGGGATTGCAGGGCTTGGAATGCCCAATCTGTGGGGCGCACGTCGGAGAGCTGAGTGACTGATGTCACCTGGGACATGGTTCCCGACGGTTGGGCCGGCAGCGCTTGGGGAGCAACAGGGACGATGGGGCCCCCCATTCCGGCGGCTGGTGTCTGAGCAATTTCTACCTTAGTAGCTGGGGTAGTAGCTGGGGTGCTGGCGACTGCTGGCACTTCAATTTTCCCAGGGGTTTCTGTCTGGCTGATTTGCTCTGCCAAGTCTGATGCTTGGGGCGAGGATTCGGCTGCGCCTGCCGCTGCTAGGGGTTCAGTCGCTGCTGCGCTGGCCGGAGCGATTGGGGCTGCTAACCCGATGTCGCTCCCTGGTGTTTGCAGTGTTGTTTGCAGTGCTGCTGCGCTGGTTTCTGGTTCGATTGAGGCGATTTTTTCAGCGTCTGCTTCGTTAACGACCGGGGTTTGGGCCGCTTCGACGCTGCTGTTTAAAGCCAGGTTTTCTGGGGCAGCAGGGGCTGCTGCAACTGGTTCTGCAACTATTTCTCCAACTATTTCTGCAATTTTTGACTCAGATGACTGAGCTGTAGCTAGTTGGTTGGCTTCAGGGGTTGCGGTCGCTTCTGCGGCGATCGCAGTGGCACTCATGACTGATGATAGCCCCAGAATTGCCGGGGATACTAGCAGTAAATTCCAAAAAGTTCTGTTCATTTTCCTCACACCTTCACACTCTATTCAACTCGACGAGCAGCAATTCCCAACTGCTATTTTTTGTGGTTGCTTGCCTGTTGACAATAATTGCCAAAATAGAACCTATCCATAACTGTTGATTCACTGTTGATTCACAGTAGGCGTGTCTACTTCTGCTTGAACGTAGGGGGCCCACCCCTTATACCGCCCCGGCATCAATTCAGGTCAAGCCCACATTACATTACAGTTGATTATACCATCACGTGCTAATTTCATCTCTCGATCGCCCGACTTGCTTGAGTTGCTCTACGGGCGATCGACAACTGGTTCTACGGGTTCGACCACAATCTGCCTCTAACTGACAACTGCCCAGCGTCCTCGGTTACGCCAGACTTAACAGACAGTTATAGGTAGGATTGTGGCTGCTTGTCGCATCCCTTATACAGCTTTATATCTTATAATGTCAAGCTTTTTAACCTAACTTTAAACCTCGCGACCCGGCATGGGCTATTTTCCCGCCAGGAGTGGGGAATTGAGACCTAAAGGCTGGTAGATTTACCCGATCCAAACCAAAGTTCAGGCTTGACCAATGTTGGTTTTTTGATGCCCGCTGCCACCGGGACTTGCCAGGACGATCGCCATTTTTGAGACTAACCGTCGGCGGGTTTAATTTCCCGCTACTTTAACACAATTTTTTTGCGGTCTGGCAGCAGCAGCCGACTGAATCCCTGTTAGCTGAAATTATAGTTTTGTGGCCTCGCTGTCTTGGGTTTGACAACCAGTTATTTTTTTGGTACAGCCTCGGGATCTCAAAGCACATTTTCTCTGTGATTTATGCCACTGCCAAAGATATCCCCTCAATAATCCGGGATAAATCGCTCAACGATGCACCTCAAATGACGCAAAATCCTTCCTGAGTGGGTAGTCCGCCCCGAATTATGGAGCGGATACTGGCAAAGTATCCATTGATTCTCCGGGCGTCCAGGACGCATCAACCGAGTTTGAGGAATGCAAATACTTCCTTTTAGGCGATCGAAGTTAAAAAACCGGGTTTATGAGAGTAAGGAGTGCATCCAAGACGGTTTTAATTTGCTAAGAACACAAGTAAATGCCGTAAGTTATGGGAGGGCGATCGAACAACCTGTAGATTGGGCAATGCACTCGCTCTTTCTATGGTATGTTAAATTGACGCGTACAATCTATATTTTTTACACCATCTCTGACTGGGATGAAAAGAGAACTGCGGCTGTTAGTAGTGGTATTATTGCTATTAGGATTTTTCTTTCGCTTCGTCAACATCGACAAAAAGTTTTATTGGTACGATGAAGTATTTACTTCCCTGCGGATTTCTGGATACACGCAAACAGAAGTCCTTCGTGAAATAAGCAGCGGTCAGTTAGTAGCACCAAAAGATTTAATGAAATATCAGCGCCTCAATGCGATCAAAAATTTTGGCGATACTGTTAAAAGTTTGGCAATAGAAGAACCTCAACTGCCACCACTGTATTTTCTGGCAGTCAAGTGTTGGGCAAAACTATTCGGTGATTCTCCTGCAGCGACAAGAAGTTTCTCAGTTTGGATGAGTTTGTTAACGTTTCCTTGCCTGTACTGGCTGTGCCGGGAATTGTTTGCATCGCCGGAAGTGGCGTGGATAGCCGTGGGATTGCTAGCAGTTTCTCCCTTGCACGTGCTTTACGCTCAAGAATCACGTCCCTACAGTTTGTGGTCGGCGCTGATTTTGCTTTCTTGTGCGTCTCTGCTGCGAGCACTGCGGCTGCAAAATAAGCTGAGTTGGAGCATTTACTCAGTAGCAAATATTATGGGATTTTACACTCATTTATTTAGTCTGTTAGTGGGGTTAGGACATGGATTTTATATCTTAGGAACTCAAGGTTTTACGTCGAATAAAAAACTACTGAGTTACTTGATCGCAATTGCCGTGTCCTTGCTAGCATTTCTGCCTTGGATGGTAATTTTAATGGTAAATAAAAGTGCAGCTTCCGGGGCAACAAGTTGGGCCAATCTAGAAATTCAGAGGCTATCTTTAGTTAAGAATTGGGCCGGAAATATCGGTCGCGTTTTTTGGGATTTCGGACTAACTTCTAATGCGATATCCGTAGATATTATTGGTTTAGTGGCAGCGACTTTAATTTTATTGACAATCGTAGGGTATGCAGTTTATTTTCTGTGTTCGGAGACGAAGAAACAGGTTTGGCTGTTTGTGGTGACGGTGATGGCGGTGACAGCACTGGCACTCGTGCTGCCGGATGTTATATTGGGAGGAATCCGATCGACTAAAGCTCGCTACCTATTTCCGACTTATTTGGGGATGCAAATCGCTGTGGCTTACCTGTTAGCGACTAAAATTACCGCGCTGGGCGTGCCAAGCTGGAAACGGCAAATGTGGAAAGTTTTGACAGTTGTACTGTTAACGGGCGGGGTGCTGTCGAATGCCGTTAGTTCTCAAGCCGAGACTTGGTGGACTAAGGAATGGGGCCGGGAAAATCCCGAAATTGCTCGCAGGATCGATCGTGCCCCAAAGCCGCTGCTTGTCAGTGATATCTCGGAAGTCAGTCTGGGAAATATACTGTCAATGAGTCATATGTTACAACCGAAAGTGCGGCTGCAATTGGTGTTGCTTGACCCGAAAGCGCGCCGTCGAGCTCAGTTGTTTGACAGACCAACTATACCCAATATTCCTAGCGGTTTTAGTGATGTTTTTGTCTACGGGCGATCGCAGAAGTTTAGTGCTAAGCTGGCTAAAATGCAAAACTTGAAAATCGAGCTGCTTTCAGAACAAAAAACCGAAACGCTGTGGCTAGGCAAGTTAGTAAAATAGTGAGGGTTTATGGAAGATTTTGGTGTTATTATTGCTTGCTGCGACCAAGATTATTTGTTGGCAAAGGGTTGCTGTGCTAGCATCCGATATTTCCTGGGAGATGTTCCCATCTGCCTGTTGATTGACGGTACGTTTTCCGTGAGTCCCCTAGAAAAAGTTTACGGAGTGCGCGTCATTAATCACGATACCGTCTCTGAGCCACTTCTGAGAAAAAGAAGCTTTGGTTGGGGAAAAAGTCATATGATTCCCTTTTGGGAAAGTCCTTGGCAAAATTTTCTCCTGATGGATGCAGATACAATTGTTTGGGGAGATGTCCTCAAATTGGCTAATTTTGAAGACTTCGACTTTATTATTGACCAGCCTTGTTACGATTACTCGGATGCGGATATCACGGAATTTTTCTTTGACATTCCAGGAGTCGAAAAGTATTTTCCAGATTTTCGTTGGCAAGACTATCGCTCTCGCTATGTCTGTCCAGGCACATTCTTTGGGAAACGAGGTGTTTTCAGCTTAGAGGAGTATAGAAAGATTCTGGATTTTAATGATGAACATCCAGACATATTTAAGTATGGAGACATGGGCTTTTTTAACCTGATGGTCTTCCGCGCCGCTCAAGAAGGCAAACTGCGGGTGCAGAATGTGGATATGCAGTTGTTGGTGCCGGATTTTGACCAGGATTTGCTAAGAAAGCAGTTTCCGGTGGAAGAAAGCGGGCCTGCGGGCGATCGTACTCAGGGGACGGTGATTCACTGGTGCGGCCCGAAGCCTACTTTATCTAGTCGGAAAGTTTACTCGGAACCGATGAATTTTTGTCGCCGCAAGTGCCAGGAAGATGTTTGGAACCGCACGGGTTTGGCTGCCGAGATGTCGCTGCAAGTTGAGGATTTACAGCGATTGATCTACGTGTATAAGAATAAGTTTAAGAAGAAGTTTCGGCAGTTGGCGGGAACTAAGTAAGATTTTTTAACCGCAGATGTTAGCGGATGAACGGGGATGCACGGGGATTTGAGCTTACCCTTCGAGGGGCAAACTTGGCCCGGCTGGGGGTAAAACTTGGCGGTGAACGCTTATTTTGTGGCTTTCCCGCTGAGTTTGCATTTCGACGGCGATCGCCTCAAATTCGACTTCCATGCAGCCGTAGGGAATCTCTAACTCGACACTTGCTCGCACATTTCCCAACCCGTTAGATTTAAATTCGGTAATCCAGCGGGGCCCGTCGAGAATCAGGTAGGTTTGTCGATCGTACACCCAAACTTTTACATAAATCCGGGGCATTAATTCCGGCAGTTGCACTTGCACTTTTACAGCCTGGCCCGCGATGATTTCGGCGCGCGGCAATTCCAAAACCGGCATCGGTACTAACTCGTCTTCTGGCAAAACGTAGGGAGTTGGGGGATTTACTTCTGCTACGACAGTTGCGGTTTTTTGAGCAACTTGTTTTGGTTGCGGGGGCTCGTCAAAAACCACAAATTCTCTGGCTTCCGGGCTAGTGGATTGGGGATCGGAAATTGTTTCGCTGGTTTCGGGTTGCTGCTGGGTTGGGCTACTTTCTTCCACAACGGCAATTTCGTCGCTGCTATTTGCGGCGGCTGCTGGAGTTGGTGACAGGGTGGTTGCTTTCAGCCAGTCGGAGGATTCGCCGTTGCTGGCTAGGGAACTCAGTCGCGACCAAAATCGACTTTCGACGTTTAAGGTTTGAAATGCCTGTTTTGTGGGTGCTGGCGGGGTTTCTGGGGCTGTTGTTTCTCGTTGGGGGATGTTTTCGGGTTTTTGGTCGATCGCTCCGATTTCGGCTGTTTGAGCGGGATTTGGGATGTCTGAGGGTTTGGTTTGTGGGTCGATCGACTCTGGGGCAGTTTGAGGCGAATTGGAGATTTCTGAGAGCAATTGCGATCGGCTGCTGTCGGGCAGTTTGTTACCGAAGGCGGGCAATTCTAAACCGCCTGCACTTGGGGTGTGACGCGAAGCCAGTAGAGGGGGTAGGGCTTCAGTGGTTGGGACTTCGGCGGGGGAGGGAGGGTCTAAGGATTTTTCTACTAGCTTGAGGAAGGATATATTTTTGGCGCTTCCAGACGGTTTTGAGGCTGTTGGGGAGGGTTCAGCTTGATGCTTTTCTTCGATGAAATTGTCTTTAATTTCCTGTAGAAGGTGCTCTAAACGAGCTGTAATTGTGAATAGTTTGGTGGCTAGGGTGACGCCGCCGCTGCTGAGAATTGCTTCTCCTAAAATTAGGCGGCTTTTGCACTCGGTTGGGATGTAGGTGACGCAGGCAAAGATGCAGGGGGGAACTTGTTCTGGCATCGGCTGCTGGATTTCTGCGAGAATTTTTGAGGTTTGGGGGTCGCGCAGGTAAATTTGCAGTTGTGCTGAACCGATGAGTTGTTTGAGTTCTAGCGCTTCGGATTCGGGGATGAGAGTTGCTGTTTTTCTGCTTGGTTGCGGGTGTTGGGGAATGTCGATTTTGCCGGAAATGATTAAGGGGCGACCGAGTTGGGTGACGAAGGTTTCTTGATCGAGGACGAGTTCGAGTTTGACGCCCGGTTTGGGTTCGGGGGTTTGGGGAATTGGGAATTGGTAGATTTTGGTCTGCTGCGGTGCCTCAGCGGCTGCTGGGATTTGGGTTGCTGCGGGGCGATCGACCGGTGCTGCGATTTGTGCTGCTGGGCGATCGACCGGTACTGCGATTTGTGGGGCTGCGGTGGAAGCAGCAGGTTCGATTTGGTCGATCGGCGGTAGGGGTTCGGAGGTTTCCGATTCTGCGGGCAATACTTCCAACTGAACGCCGTACTGCCAAGGTTTTAGTGGTGTTGCTTTGGGATCTGGCAAGCAGGAGAGTTCCCACAGTCCGGGTTTGAGCCTGGTGTAGGGAATGATCACGACTAATCCTTCGGGGTTGGTGCGGGCCGATCGGCTTTGGACTTTCCGCTGCGCCCCTTGGTCGAAGGAAGTATGGGTAACGCGAATTTCGATGTCGGTGTTGGGGTGCTGAATGCGAGCAACCACGCGGTATTTACCTTCTAGAATTTCCACGTCGGAGGTTTCTAGGGGCAACCAGGCGCGATCGCCTTCTTTCTGTAGCAAAAATTCTAATTTTTTCATCTTTCTTTCCCCTTGAAGGCTCCCGCTTGATTCGTCACAGGTTGGTGGTGGTTGGTTGAGCGACAGCTACAGATATTAAATTACTTATGTTTTATAGCCTATCACCAGTTTCGGTCAAGAGGCCCACTTACCAAGGACTGCCGATAATGCTGAAAGCTGCCCAATAATACGGATGGGATAAATCTTTGCTGTCGAGTTTGGGGATGGACGGGGGCAAGGGAATGTCGCCTCGCGCACTTCGCAGTTGACCGCCTTCGATCGTCACTTTGCCTTCGATCGCGGCAATTTGTGCTTGCCGCATTGCTTCAGCTTTAATGATTGGAGGGTCGTTTGGCCTGCGGATTTTTAACTGCTGGTAAAATTCTGTCATCAGGGCGAGAGTGCCCGCATCGCTGACGTACCACAGGCTGGCGAGGGCTGATTTTGCTCCCGATTGCAGTGCTAAACCTGCAAATCCGAGTTCTGCTTCTTTGTCTCCCAAGGCGGTTCTACAGGCGCTTAATACTAATAGTTCGAGGGGCGGATTGTTCCATTTTAAATCTCTCATTTGATCGAGACCGAGTTGGGTGTCCCAAAATTGAATGTAGGAGTTATTTGGGGTTCCGGGGCGGAATTCGGCGTGGGTGGCAAGGTGGATGATTCCGTATCTTTGTTGCAGTCGCTGGGATTGCAAGTTTACTATGGTGAAATCTTCGTTGAGAAAGGATTGACCGGGCCACTGTCGGGCGATCGCGCCTAGTTCTAATGGAACTGCTGGCAGCGGTTCTTTGTTCGCCGTTTCTGCGAAATCTGATGCTCCCATTGCTAGGACTTTCACGTTTCTGAGGTCGGTGTAATTGCTGTCTGTGAGTTTGAAGGCGGGGATGCGGGAGAGGCTGTATTTTTGGATCAAAAATTGCTTTCCGTCGTGCATTGCTGCTAGGGGTACGGTTCGCAAACCTGCGCCGACGCAGAACAGCAAGGTTTCAATTTTTGCTGTTTGCAAATCTGTTTCTAGGGGTGCAACTATCCATTTGTAGAGTTGTTGGGCTGGTTCTAGATAGGTGGTGGTGTTGATTTTTACGGGGTTGGTGATTTCGCTGCTGAATTCTTGGACTACTGAGAGCAGTTTCTCTTGTTTGGCTTCCGGGACGCTGCGGAGAATGGGCGGGCGATCGGGCAATATTAAGATTAATTCTAGTTGGTCGGTGCGTGGGATAGCGTAAATTAAAGCAGGTTTTTTCTTGGTTTGAACTGCTAGCCGGGAGAGAGTTTTTGATATTGCTTCGGCGGTTTTAGCACGGCCCTCAAAGTCTTGTTCAAAGTATTTTTGATAGTCTTCTTCCCAGTTTTCTTCGATTCGGGTTACGGCTTCGGTGAGGTTTCCCCGATCGAGCAAATTTCTCATTTCTTGCCCGTTAAGCCCGCCCTGGCCTGTGTTTTGAGCAATTGTAGCGAGGTTCGCGGTACTCCAGCAGAAAAATATTGCTGTCAAACAGTAAAAAATAGCTTTTTTAATTTTTTTCTGAGTCGTGTGTTTTTGGCGTTGCTGCTGGGATTGGTAGTGCATGATTTTGGGGCGGTTAATAGCGCCGTTGGCGGCAGCAGTTGGCAAAAGTTTGGATGTGGGTGAATTTTGACTGTGCTGGCGATCGCGGCACAACTCTAGCATTCAAGACCAACCCCAAATATCTACCGTAGGGTGTGGATACCAGCACCAACCGACTCCCCGCACCAAGAAATGCACGATTTATGTAAAAGTTTGTAAATTATGCAGGGGTTTTGCATAAACAGGACTTACGCAAAAACCCGGTTTCTTCAAGTCAGTCCTATTTTTTACATAGCAGCCAGGTACATTTAACTGAGATGTTGCACCATTCTCAATAATCCTTTTATGAACAGGCTTTTCGGCCTGTTCCACAAAAAAATAATCTTTTGTGGAACGGGCCGGAGAGCCCGTTCTTAAGAATGGTGCAAGATGTGAGTTTAAGCGGCATTAGCTATACGGGCGTCTTTGAATTTTTGTGGCACATCCGCACTTCTCAGGTTGCATCGAGTTTTGTCTTGGTATTAAGTGAGGAATACCCTGCATCGATCGCCGATATATTGAGTTAGCTCAGTAGATATATTCTCTGTATTTACTTATTTTAAAATAGTTAAGTTTTTTCGCGCCAACTTACTTAAAGCTCGACTGATTAATTGTTTTGCCTTGGATATCTGCTCGGTTATTTCGTACAATTCGCCGAGACTGCCTTTGGCCTAAGATTTGACCTGACAATCTCCTAGTTTTTTAGCATCATTGGCGGCGGTTGCCAAGAGTTGATCAACATAAATAAAAACACTTAATTATTTAGAGGATTTTACGCGATGCGGTCGATCGCTTTTTCCTTGTTGATTCTTGCTTCTCTGCTAGATAACTAAAGCCTTATTTTTTCCACTATACATTGTGTGCGATCGAACTTGGCACGGTGCGTTAGCGAAGCCCTCGAAGAGGATCGCGATCCGATTGGGGGATGTGTCTTAGTATTTCTTCACATATCCTGATTTCGGTCTATGATATATGCCTTATGGCGTATTTGTGTTTAAAGCCCGTTACCGCGTACCGCTGATGAGTCAATCAACCAATTCACCGCTATCCCAACCAGTTTCTCGAAGAACCGCCCTCAAATTCCTCGGAGTCGGTGCCGCAGGCGGGCTGCTGGGCTACTCTCGGTTTTCCAAGCCAGAGCCCGCCGTTTTTGTGCAAGATTCTCTTGACTTGCCGCGAATGCTGAATAACCGCAAAACCGTTGCAGTTGTAGGCGCAGGCTTGGCCGGGCTCGCCTGTGCTTACGAACTCTCCCAGCGGGGTTTCGCCGTAACATTACTCGACAAATCGCCCCAACTCGGCGGCAAAATTGCGAGTTGGCCGATACAAGTCGGGAACGAAACTTTTATGATGGAACACGGTTTCCACGGTTTTTTTCCGCAATACTACAACCTCAAAAGTGTTGTTGAAGAACTAGAAATTACCGATAATTTTGTATCTTTAGAATCCTACGCCGTTGTGTTTCGAGACGGCAAATACAAACCCGAAGTTTTCCGTCCCAACCATTCAGCTTTTCCCTGGAATATAGTTGATTTGGGGATATCTTCTCCTAATCGGCTCAAGTGGGGAATCAATCTGACAAAACCTGCTCACTGGGAAGTCTTTCGAGAAATAGGCGGTTTTCAAACTCAAAAAACTTTCGCTCGCCTCGACAATATATCCGTTGCCGACTGGGTAAAAGGTGAATTCCCGCGCGGACTTTATGACTTGTATTTTCTGCCTTTTGCCAAATCCAGCCTCAACGCTCCCGACGAATTGAGCGCGGGAGAATTAATGCAATTTTTCCACTTTTACTTTTTCGGAAATCCAGAGGGTTTGGCCTTCAACGGCACGCGGCAAGATATGGGCACGAGTTTGGTGCAGCCTATTGCCAGATCCATTGAAAGCAAAGGCGGCAAAGTATTGACAGATGTCGCAGTCAGTGAGATTCGCTGGGAAAACGGCAAGATTGATTCTCTGAGTTACCAGTCTGGAGACGTGCAAAGTAAAATACCTTTTTGGGTGAAGCGAAACGCGCTATTAACTGACAGCAACTCTACCGAATATTTCGGCGCTGGGGACAGGGTATTTGCCGCCGCACCGTCGGGAAAAGAGGCAATTTCTCTGAGCTGCACTCACCAAGGCTGCACAGTTCAGAAACAAAACGACGGTCAATTTCACTGTCCTTGTCACGGGGCCGTTTTTGATGCCGAAGGACGAGTTGTCAGTGGGCCTGCTCAGCGGGATTTGCCTCGATTTAAGGTAGTAGATGAAAAAGCAGATGAAATACAGTTAGTAGCAGCGGTTAAGCAATCGCAGCCGCAAAATTTGGCGGAAACATTGAAGGCTGATTACTATGTTTTTGCGGCGGATGTTCCGGGGATGCAGCATTTGTTTAGTTTGGCCAGCGGTGAGGTAAATCCGCAGGTGCAGAGCCGGATAGAGAGCTTAAAAATAGCAGATCCGTTTGCGGTGGGCCGTTTTTGGTTCGATCGCGAATTTCCCTGGGAACACAGCAATTTCAGTTCGCTTTCCGGCTACAAACTGACTGACAGCATTACGCTTTACCACCGAATTCAGGATCAGTTCATCGAATGGAATCAGAAAACTGGCGGTAGTGTAGTGGAACTGCACGCTTATTGTTACAAGGAGAAAGAATTTCCGAACCAGGAAGTTTTACTGGCTACTTTTGAGCAAGAATTGTACGAAATTGTACCGGAATTAAAAGAGGCAAATGTGCTGCACCGGGAATTGGTAAATCAAAAGAATTTTTCTGGATATCCGCCCGGTAGTTATGCGGAACGCCCGGAGACTTGCTGCGCTGTACCTAATCTTTTGTTTGCGGGAGATTGGGTGAAAATGCCGTTTCCTTGCGGTTTAATGGAAAGGGCAGTGAGCAGCGGTTTGTTGGCAGCTAATGCTATTTTATATCAAGAGGGTTTGCAGAGGCGATCGCTCTTGACGGTGAATCCCGAAGGCGTGTTAAAAATCTAAGCTTGGCAGCGGGGGCGGGTTTTATCAATCGTCAATTATCGGCTGCTATTCTCGGTAAAACCCGCCCCCAGCCATACCATTTTAGATTGTAGATTTGAGATTTGAGATTTTAAGGAATGAGAATGACTGATTCAATAAGGGTTTAGAGGTTTCCTACAGTTACATTCTTTTGTTAAGATGAGTTACGGTTTGTGGGTGTGGTTTCGCTGAGGAGAAAAGGCAGAGCTTGCGAACAAAAAAAATATCTGCGTTGAGGGGGGTGGATATGCGGTTAAAATATTATTGAATGAGTATAAAGCAATAATAGATGCTGAATAGTAACTGCAAAATTGGTAATAAATCTGTAATGTTTGATGCTTTTGCAACAGAATACGATTTCGCCGCCACCTTGCAAAACCAGAACGATTTCTTTACTAACAACCTATCGACCAGCAAAGGTGCAGCATTAGATATTGGCTGCGGTTCTGGAATTCTTGCTTTTGAATTAGCCCAGTATTACGATAATGTTGTCGCCGTCGATTTGTCAGCAAAGATGCTGGCGATCGCCAGTCAAAAACGTTCCGCTCCCAATATCGAATACATCCAAATGGATGCCAGTCAATTAGCGCTCGATCGCCAATTTGATTTAATAGTTAGTGCTGCTACTTTTCACCACCTGCCCAACCTCCCCGCAGCCCTCGATGCAATAAAAAAAATGTTAAAGCCCCACGGAAAAATCGTTTTTTTAGATAATATTTCGGAAGTCGAAACACCTGCTACAATAGGCTACATATTAGGTGCTGCGAGAGATTTTAGACCCGACTGTTCCACCTACGGATTTCGCAATGCTTTAAGATTATTAAAATTTCGATTGTCCCCTGGGTGGTTGAAGCATTTAGCTAGCGATAGGTATTTGTCAGAACGGAGATTTAGAAAAATTTACGGTCGTTGCTTTCCAGGCTGTTATTTTGTAAAATTGGGTTGTTTTATGGGCGTAATTTGGGAACATTTGTAATGCAAAACAACGCGATAAAATCGGAATCTGCAAGGGAACAAAAAACTCACATCCGCCAGTTGGGCATTAATCTCGATCGGTGGTATGCGATCGCCCGCAGCAGCGAGGTGCAAACTCAGCCCGTCGCTGCGAAAATCTGGAATCGGGCGATCGTACTTTTCCGCGACAGTGCAGGTAAAATCAACGCTTTAGAAGATAGATGTCCCCATCGGCAAGTTAAACTCAGCCACGGCAAAGTTAAAGGCGATTTAATCGAATGTGCTTACCACGGATGGCGGTTAAATGCAAGGGGAGAATGCGCCGAAGTCGATTATTTAGCAGAAAACCAAAAGCTACCTAACTGCAAAATTCGCTCCTATCCCGTCCAGGAAAAAAACGGTTTTATCTGGCTGTTTCCCGGCGACGAAACCCCAGCCGAAAAAACTAATTTACTGGATTTGCCAGAGTGGGAACATCTCAATTATATTGCCACAGTTTCAGTCATCGACTGTCAGGCACACTATTCATTTTTAATTGAAAACTTGATGGATATGTACCACGGACACTTGCACGATGATTGGCAAGCTTGGGCAAATCCGGTGTTAGATACTTTAGAAGAAAACGAGCATCAAGTAACTGCTCGCTATCAGGCACAAAGTTATTACAAAATAGATAAAATTTGGTCAATTTCTCAGTTATTTTTTAAATCTCTGCGCCGACTGCACCCGGAACCGCTGGAGGTGAGTTATGTTTACCCGCACTGGGTTTCAACTTTGGGGAGCGACTTTAAAATTTACTGCTTGGTTTGTCCGGTGAGCGAGACGGCAACTCGGGCTTATTTAATTCATTTTACCTCATTAAATGCGTTTTGGCGGCTGCACAAATTGCCTGTATGGTTTCGCCGGTTTATCAAAGATAGTTGTTTCGGTGCTGCTCAAAAATTATTAGATGGTTTGGTGCGGCAGGATGTGTTAATGATTGAGGAAGAACAGCAGGCTTTTTTGCAGAATTCAGAAAGAAAGAGTTACGAATTAAATCGAGCTTTAGCCAGCGTGCAAAAGTTGATGAGAAGTCAGGCAGAAAATGAATAATTCAGTCGCAGAGTCCAAGCTGCACAGGTTAATATGTATATTTCACAAAAATCAGGGAAGTATAAGCGAGGAAAATTCGGCTAGTCCTGAACGCAGAAATTGTATTTGGATGCGCTAGGATTTAGACTAAAAGTTACTTTAAAAGAAGATGAATTGGCGGGGAATAAAACCCAGCGCAATTCATCTGCGTTAATCCGCGTGCATCAGCGGTAAAAAAATCTAAATCCCGCAGCAAAAACCTTACTTTTTAGGCCGCTGCTGCTGGTAAACGCTGACAACCTTATCCGCATAAGTAGCAGTTGCGCCACTTTTGCAAGCTGCGGAGTCCCCAGTCATCCACCAGCAAGCGGCGCGGCGTACAGCGGTTAATTCATTGCTGCTGCTAGCTTTGTATTCGTCGCGCAGCAAATCGCCCACGATACAGGTAACAATTGATTTGGCTTTTGTCGCGTCGGCCTCAAATTGTTGGGGTGTTAAATCTTGTTTGGTACAGAATTTTGCCCAGCGGGAAATATTCCCTGGCAAAACTTGCCACTGACTGTACATTCCGTCATTTGCTGCTTGTGGCGGGGCGGCTTGTCGCATTGCTTCTACGAGGGCGGAAACTTGTGCGTCGGTGACTGCTTGCGCTGTGGCTGGAAGTGATTGCAATCCGAGGCTAATTATCAGGCTGCCGAATAGTAGATTGGTTTTTGCGATCGATTTAAAATTCATTCACAATCCCCTGTTTGATGTAAAGTTTATTCCCTCAAACAAGGTTTACTATTTTGTCGATCGAATACCTCTGTCTTAAGTATGATTTGCTTGTTGAATGGACTGTCGATCGCCCTTACGATAGAAATTGTTAATCAAGTACGATAAAATCAGGGAAGTACAACCCAGGGAAATTAGACGTTACACTACAGCAGAGGGTAGGGCACCATTCGCCGAGTGGCTTGATGCCCTCCGCGATCCGAATGTTAGAGTTAGAATCAAATCTAGGCTTGACCGAAGTTGAGCAAGGTAATCTCGGAGATTTCAAGTCAGTGGGACAATGAGTTTTTGAACTCAGAATTAGTTATGGCCCGGGCTACCGCGTCTACTTCGGACAAGTCGGCTTGATAATTGTGGTCATCCTCATAGCTGGGGATAAAAGCACCCAAGAACAGGACATTCGACAAGCTATAGAATACTGGACAGATTATGAAAAACGTGAAAGCACCGACAAGTGATAGCTACCGCGAGTACCTAATTGAATCTCTCAAAGAGCCGGAAGAAGCTGCTGGTTTTATCGGCGCTATCTTGGAAGAAAAAGACCCTGAACCCGCACTTTTGAGAAATGCCATCCGAAAGGTGATTGAGGCTCGAATCAGGATGAATGCTCTTTCGGAGTCAGCAAAAGAACATCACGAAAAACTCGACAAGATGCTGACTGAAAGCGGCGGTTTGGAAATTTACAGCTTTGTAGAATTGCTCGAAGCATTAGGATTTAAACTAGAAATTACTGTCGCAGATACTGAGTTGTCGGCTGACTCGAAATCAACGGATTTTGGGGAATCAGAATTATCGCCCGAACCAGTAGTAATTAATCCCAGTTAATGAGTAATCGCGCCCTCACCCTTCCCTCACAAAATCTAACAAACGATGAGCCATTTCAAGCTTGCTGCAAGGTGCTATTTCTACTTGCTTGCCGGCGGCATTAATTAATATTGCTTGATTGGTATTGCTGCCGAAACCTGCACCTATTTGATCGATCGGGTTTGCGGCAATTACATCCAGTTTCTTTGTCCGCAATTTCTCCAAAGCAGGCTTGACAATATCGCCAGTTTGTGCTGCAAAGCCGATTAATTTTTGGTGCGGCTGTTTCAATTTTCCCAACTCTGCCACAATATCCGCTACCGGTGCCAACGGTAAACAATTCGGGAGCGATCGCTTGGGCAGTTTCTCACTACTGTACTCAGCCGGCTTCACATCCGCTACCGCCGCCGCCATCACTGTCAAATCCGCCTCGTGAAAGCATTGCAGCATCGCCTGCCGCATTTCTTCTGCACTCGCAACTGCGATCGCCCGCACACCTGAGAGCGGCAATTCGCCAGTTATACTGTGTACCAGCGTCACTGTCGCGCCGCGGTGCTGTGCAGCTTGCGCCAAAGCTATACCCATTTTGCCCGTGGAAGGATTGCCAATAAACCGCACCGGATCGAGGTGTTCCCGCGTTCCTCCCGCACTGATTAACACCCGAAGGCCCGCTAAATCTCGATCGCCCTTCGCATACAACAGCGATTCAATATGAGGCAAAATCTCACCAGGTTCTGCCATCCGGCCGACACCCGCGCGATCGCACGCCAGCATTCCCGCCCCCGGATTCGCAGCATGATAGCGCCCATAACTCAACACTTCACGCCAATTCCGCTGCACCGCCGGCTGTTCCCACATATCCGTATTCATCGCCGGTGCCAGCAAAATTGGGCAATTAGAAGCTAAGACAGTATTAGTCAACAAATTATCAGCAAAACCCCCCGCCAACTTAGCTAAAGTATTAGCCGTCAGGGGAGCAATAACAAAAACTTCCGCCCATTCTCCCAGTTGAATATGCAGGGGGCGCCCGTGACTTGCTTGCCAAAAATCTTTGTCAGTAAAAGCAGGATGGCGGCACAGAGTAGCAAAAGTCAAAGGCGTTACAAACTCCCCGGCGGCATCAGTAAGAATAACTTTAACTTCCGCTCCAGCTTTCGCTAAAGTTGAAACTACTTCGCAAACTTTATAAGTTGCAATCCCGCCGCTAACCCCGATTAAAATTCGTCTGCCCTTCATGATTTTTGGTAATACAGCAACCTTCGAGGTTATGAGAACTTGAGGAATTCCTGAAACCATTGCGGAGAATTGCCCGATCGCATCTCCTCATTCTTTCTTCCTTCTTCCTTCTTCCTCATTCTTTCTTCCTTCTTCCTTCTTCCTTCTTCCTTCAGCCATAAAAAAGAATCAAGAAAGAAATTAAGATAAAAACAGACTACAATCCCTAATTCATCTGTTTAATCCGCAACAAAATATGCTGCTAACTTCTTCCTCAATTCCGTCGAAAATTTTGAGCTAGATTTTTCAGTCTATGCTTCGTCGTAGGCTTCCATATCCAGAAGGTGGAGATAAGGTTCAACCAGCTCCGGCCGCTGAAAAGCAAGCGATCGCAACAAATGCCAATCATTCAATCCCTCAAAAGGATCTGTATAATCGTCAACTTCCAAACGGACAGCCAATTCTGCCACGTCCTGAGAAGTAAGTACAGCTATATCGCGCGATGCTTTGGTTAAAGTTTTCATTTTTTTCCCCTGCCCGAGACTTCCGCCATACTATATACTAAACCTTTAATCAGATTTCGACACAGTTTCTACAACAAAACTTCGCATTACCTCTATAACTTCCGGCAGAATCTCGTGTCCCATGTTAAATTCTTGATACTGCACCGCAGCTCCCCAAGCCGTCAAACTCTCGCGCGATCGCACAGCAGCACTAACAGGCACAATAGTATCTTGAGTACCGTGTACGATTAAAACAGGTGGCAAAACACTCCCCGCAACTGGCGAAATCTGGTGTAAATAACCACTCAGACAAATTAAACCAGCTAGGGGCAAAGTCAATCCCACATCTAGAGTCATCGCTCCGCCTTGAGAAAAGCCGCCTAAAATCGTGCGAGACAAAGGCACGCCCGTGGTGCTTTCCAAAGACAGCAAAAATTCCCTCAGCAATTGCCGGCTTTCTACCAATCCCTGAGCGTCTTTGCTTTGAAGGTTATACCACGCTTTGCCGCTCGTTACTTGGGGATGGGGGAACGGGGCATCGGGAAACAGAAACTGATAATCCGGCAAATTGAAAAAGGGTGCTAAGGAAGTCAAATCGCGAGCATTAGCACCCCATCCGTGCAAAGCGACAATCAAAGCGACAGGTTTGCGATCGGTTTTTGGCGGAATGCTAATAAATTGTAAAGACATCGTAGTTAGTAATTGGTAATCTGGCATCGCTACAATTATAAATTGTCACGACGGGTAAAACCCCAAATATTTGTTTTGGGCGATATTTAACTATAAATTAAGACGCGCTTGGCAATAACTCTAACTCAGGACAGTTGACTGTTAATTGTAGGGTGCAACCTAAGCACCGCGAGCATCTTTCACAGGAATGCAAGCCAAATTTTCGCTAGGTATATATAGCCCAGTCTCATTAAGAGTGAGGTATGTCTGGTAATGGGTAATGGGTAATGAATAATGGCACTACCCTGCTTTTGAACAGCAAGCTTTTTCATGATGACCTTTTTCCCGATTCCCGATTACCGAACACCGAAAACCCAAGCGTCCGCGAATCTTTTTGAGAACTACTATATATCAATCGAGTTCTCCGGTTCGCGCTCCTAAAAAGTCTTTTGACAAAATTGAAATGTTCCCAATTTCTGCAGCTAATTGCAATTGATATTAGTTCTCAGAAAAGCTGCAACTGTAGCAGACATCTAAACCATTAGACAGTAAGTTATTCTCAATCCTAAAATCTAAAATCTAAAATCTAAAATGGTATGACACTTACCGCAGGTGAAACCTTAGAAACAGATTGCTCGAACTGTTGCCGCACCGGCACCTCAATCAAGAATTCAGTTCCCTCTCCCGGAGCCGATACGCACCTGAGCGAACCGTGATGTTTGTCTACTATTTGATAGCAGATCGACAATCCCAAGCCAGTACCTTTGCCTACAGGCTTGGTAGTAAAAAACGGATCAAACAAACGCTTTTTGACATTTTCCGTCATGCCCGTTCCATTGTCAGCGATTCGCACGCATACACAATTAGAACTTAAAAGTTCAGTGCGAATCCGAATAGTAGGTAAAAATGCAGAATTCGAGGCGTTGTTTTCGAGCTTGTTTTGATTTGCTGCATCATATAAAACATCAATGGCATTGCTCAAAACATTCATAAATACCTGATTCAATTGTCCCGCCCAGCACTCCACTAATGGCAAACTTCCGTATTCTTTGATGAGTTTAATGCCAGAAAAATCAGCTTTTGGTTTCAGCCGACTCTCCAAAATCATCAAGGTGCTGTCAATGCCTTGGTGAATGTCAACTGACTTCATTTCAGCTTCATCCAAGCGCGAAAAATTCCGCAGAGAAAGCACGATCTGGCTGATCCGTTGAGTTCCCATATTCATAGATTGTAGGATTTTAGGCAAGTCTTCAGTGATAAACTCCAAATCAATATCTTTTAGTTTTGCTTGCACTTCGGGCGTTGGGTTCGGATATTGCTGCTGGTATATTTCCACAAGTTCCAGCAAGTCTCGACTATATGCGCCTGTATGGATCAGGTTGCCAGAGATGAAGTTCACAGGATTGTTAATTTCGTGGGCAACTCCAGCCACCAACTGCCCCAGGCTGGACATTTTTTCAGTTTGGATTAGTTTAAATTGAGCTTCCTGCAAATTTTTTAGTGCTGTTTCTAGTTCAGCGGTGCGCTGTTTTAGTTGAATTGTACGATCGTACACTTGCTGTTCTACTTTTGCAGTACGTTCTAGAGACATCAACAGGTAAATCGTCAAGCTGCCAGTCATCAATAGCCCGATCGCGCCAATTGCCAGCGAACCCTGATGCGTCCTCATGCTCTGGTACCCCTTCCCAGGCAAAACTAGCAGCCTCCACTGGCGGTCTGCTACGTTAAATAGGCGAGTGCAAGCACTAGGATTTTGACAGATTTTTCCCCGGATATTAGCTAACTCTGGCTTTTCGTGTTTTGGGTTATCTATTAACTGCTTAGCTTGTGAGTCGTAGCGCACTAGAAAGCGTTCTTTCTCTATAGCAGAGTTGTCATAGAGGTAAAAATTAATCTTGTCTAAATTTAGCGATTCTAAAGAGGAATCGACCATACTGGTGATCTGAAACAGGCCCGCAATAACTCCCATGAGGTTTTGGCGGCCGTTGACGGAGTTATCAGCAGAAGTTGTGCGGCGGTGTACTGGTAGAAATACTTGCAATCCCGGTTGATTGTTGCTGACTAATCTAATCCGCCCGGAAGCCCCTATTTTCCCGGTATTCACCGATTTCTCTAAAGCTGCTTTGCGATCGGGGCTGGAGGCAACATCAAAACCGATCACTTTATTATCTTCTTCTAGTGCTTCTCTGTAAATAATTGGAAAGTATTCCGATCGCACTTTTGCTTTGACCTGCTTTTTGTCAGGAGTTCGCTCGTAAATTTGAAATGCGGGAAAATCTTCGGCTCGAATTCTCCGTTCATAAGCTGCTTTTTGGGCAGCAGGTACGCGCCGAATCCAGTTAACAGAATGTATAGCAGTATTGCGGGCAAGTGCAGGTTGAGCGAAGTGCTTAAAATCTTCTCGGGTAACTTCAGTAGACGCCCTGTAGAATCCTTCAAGTGAGTACAAAACTTCTAAATTTTTATTGATGCTTTGCTGCAATGCCACATTCAGGCGATCGGCTTGCTGATGAAATTGAGCTTGCATTCGTTGGTTTTCCGAATGCCACACAACGGCTGCGGCTGCCAATGACAAACTCGTACCAGTGCAAAGAGTCAGGGCTGCTGGAATGTAGCGACGGTGCGACAGTAAACTTTCGGTCAGCGAATTAAACCAATTGCTCGCAAAATTCATATTTCCAGACCTTCTGCCACCGGAGTGCAATTTTTTAAAGACTTGTAAAATTCCTTGATAGCACGAAGGGCAGCGCAGAAACCAGATTGTCTAAAAACTTATGATCGCAGGAATAAGACTTACCCTGAGCAACTCAGTTTCTACGAAACTATTGGTCTGGTAACGAGAAAGTTGGGAAGAAACCGGCTTTTTACGAATAGTGTATCCACGACTGAGGAATTGAAAGCGATTGTAACTAAGTGTAACGAAGCCAGTTCCCATCTGATCCCTCCCAAATTCCTTCCCCGGAAGAACCTGGGAACGAGAAAAAACCTTGATGTGGTGGGGCGGGTAATCAATACCCACCCTACAAAACCAACTTAACTGTGGAAGCGCCTACAAAACAGTCCCTATTTCCTTCAAATAAACCCGTGTAAACGGTTCATCATCCCCCAGAGTATACTGTTCGATCAACCCCTGGCGGCGAAGAGAAATACTACTTCCTTCCCTCACCACAACAGTATCGTCATCAGTGCTTTCTCTAACCAACATCATCTCAGTTTCTCCCGGATTATCTAGCACCACCATATTGCTGCCCCGATAAAACATTCCCTCAGCTTCCAAAATATCTTCGGGATATTCAGCAATTAACAAATCGAGCTTGGGATTCCGTAGCAAACTTTGCACGTTAAGATGGTAATTCTTATTCAAAACTTTTTCAGAGCGGTTAACAAAAAGTCCACCGCGACAAACAGCACCGATTGTCCAATCGGGATGCTGCAACAGAATATGGTCGATAGTTTCTTGTAGGTCATGTACCGAAATTCTGTTGAAAGTAATAATTGGGATTCGAGCTGATTTTCCCGATTCAAAGAAAGTTTCGATAATATGCGAAGGCACATCAACTCCTTCGCCGACAGCGGGGTTAAGGTGCATAAAAATTCCCGGCGCGGCATTGATCTCGATAATCCCAAAATTGCCTGTTTTCCAAGATTTGGCGAGAGTTTCTGTTACCACATCAATCCCCAAACAAGTTAACCGAAAATGTAGGGCGATATCTTGAGCCAAAACAATGTTATCCGGGTGAATAGTGCGGGTAGCGTCGATGCTGACACCGCCTGCGGAAAGATTAGCGACTTTGCGTAGATACACAGTGCGATCGCGAGTTGGCACACTATCCAATGACAGTCCTTGTTCTTCCAGATACATTTCCATCGCTTCGTCGGACTGAATTTTGCTCATCGCCGAAGTTGGCGTATCCAAACGTTCTGGTTTGCGGTTTTCACGGCGGATCAATTCGCGAATTGTTGAGTCGCCATCACCTGTTACGCAAGCGGGTCGGCGTTCAGTGGCAGAAACAAATTTGCCGTCAACGCACAGCAGCCTAAAATCCGATCCTTTGATGCTGTTTTCCACAATTACTCGTACCGGATCTGTTTCGGGAATGGCCTTAACTGCTCTTTTAAAAGCTGCCTGCAATTCCTCGGCCTCCCGGACATCTGCTGTGACGCCAATTCCTTTATGACCCACTACTGGTTTGATAGCAACTGGGTAGCCAATTTCTCTAGCAACTGCCAGAGCTCCGTTTTCTGTGGAGACGATATCGCCTTTGGGAACAGGAAAGCCTAATGTAGCGAGAAAAGCTTTACAATCGTCTTTGCGCGTGGTAAAATCTGAGTCTAAGTGGCTGTCAGAATCAAAGGTAGTTGCAGAGCCACGAACCAGTTTTTTACCGTACCCATATTGCATTAGTCCTTCATCCCACAAATAAAATGCGGGAATGCCTTTTTGGGATGCCGATCGCATTAACGAATAAACTGTCGGGCCTCCGTAAACTGACTGCCGGAACATATTTTGCAGCGCGCCCATTTGTGCTTCCAAGGGAAAGTCTTGATTTTGATTAATGGCTTCAAACCAATCCCAAACTGCGTACACTACTGCTCGGGCAGTGCGGGCGTGAAGTGCTTCTATGCTGATTCTGTTAAACTGAGAAAACGGCTTGATGTTCCAGTGTTGAAAATGCAAACCCATGTCGAGTTTTGCTACTTCTGAGGCGGTACGGCCGAACAGTTGGGCATGGTTCGAGAAAGTTTCGTGCAGCAGTTGCGGGTAGCGATCGCCAATAATTTTCTGGTAATGTGCGATCGGCAAAGGTTCGCTCGCGCCCGTCACCGCGAAATCAAAAACTAAAGCCGCGGTGTCTAAATAAGGGTTGGGCCCGATATAGTGTTTGAAGTTGAACACATCAAAAATATCGGTTTTTCGAGCATTGACGCGAGCTGTTTCCGTGCTTTTTTCTTGCAGCATTTTCTAACCTCCTTTGAGCTAATTTTTTACGGTAACTTTATAGTCGGTGCAGGGGATACTACCTGCGGGCATAGATATTCCAGCAGTGAGATAAATACTCCCAGCAATTCTGCCCTCAGTATTGCCCGATAGGGGGAGTGGGAGAGTAGGGGAGATGGGGAGAGGGGGAGAGGGTGAGAGTGGGAAAATATTCCTTCTTCCTTCAACATCTAACTAAGCATAGATGACTAAGCATAGATAACTAAGCATAGATAACTAAGCACTTATGACTAACGACTACTTCTTTCCCCCCTTGCAAAAAAAAGCTATAACTTTTGAGAGGTACACTGTGTACTTATAATTGTTTATGACAGTGAAAGAAAATTTAAGAGGCAGCAAATTATGAAGATCGCACAAACTGCTCTCAGGGAAAAAGTTCACCACTTAGCTGAGGAAGCATTTCACCGGAAGCTAATTTCTGGCTACGGTGATGGTCAAAACAGCAACGAATATCAGATTGTCTGGAACGGCAAACCCAGACACCTACCTTTAGAACGGGCGAGTACCATATTGAGCAATTTGATCGAGCGATCGCACTAACGGGCGATCGGACTAATTGAGGACTGACGCTCATCAATCTGATTTCTACGAGCAATCAGAGGAGGATTAGCGAAGAATCGGATCAGAAACCGGATTGATCACCGCGCGCGCGTGGGCCCTGTAATTTAAGCTCATTTCTTGACCCCTCCTATCTCCTGTTAGGGGGGGTAAGTTTGTTTTGTCGATCGTCGAGGATGAGTCAACACCCACATCACCCTTGAGCTGTGTGCGTGCTGGAGGGGTAGAAGTATGAGATTTTTTTGTATCTATATATACCTTTGGGCCGTTTTCGGAAAAAAGAAGTTTGTGTTTTAGTGAAATTAAATAAATTAACAGTGGAGATATTATGGCGAGCAACCAAATTCAGGGGAAGTTGCTAATTATTGGTGGCGCGGAAGACAAAGAGGGGGACTGCAAAATTCTGCGGGAATTCTTGCGGTGCGCCGGAGGAACTAAAGCGCGCATTGTTGTCATGACTGCTGCAACAAGCTTGCCGGGAGAAGTAGGAGATAATTACATCCGAGTGTTTGAGCGACTTGGCGCTGAAGACGTGCGAGTTGTTGACACCCAGAAACCCGAAGATGCCAGCAATCCAGATTATTTAGAAGCGATCGAACAAGCCACTGGCATATTCTTTACAGGCGGAGATCAAGCGCGGATTATTAGCTGCTTGAAAGACACCAAACTCGACGCAGCTATGCACAAACGCTACTCGGAAGGGGCGATTGTTGGTGGCACCAGCGCCGGCGCGGCAATGATGCCAGACATGATGATTATTGAAGGAGACTCAGAGACAAATCCCCGCGTTGATGTGGTAGCAATGGGCCCGGGAATGGGTTTCCTTCCAGGAGTTGTCATAGACCAGCATTTCGCCCAGCGAGGCCGTCTGGGACGCTTAGTTTCGGCACTCTTGCTGCAACCTGCCGTGTTGGGATTTGGTATTGACGAAAATACAGCTATTTTAGTCCACGGTGACGAGTTGGAAGTCATTGGCGAAAGCGCTGTAACTGTCATCGACGAGTCGGAAAAACTCCACGACAATGTAGAGGGACTTTTGAAGGATGAGGCTTTGGCGATTTGCGGCGCTAAGTTGCACATACTCCCCCACGGATACCGGTTTAACTTGAAAACTCGCCAGCCGGTGCTCCATAACGTAGCAACTACAGCAGAGAAAGAAAGGGCGATCGCCTAATTTACTTGCAACTGGCAAACATCTTAAAATTATCTAAGGTGAGCACTGCAAACCTTACCCATTCTAGCAAGTAGGACGGTTAAAAACCCAGTTTCTCTCTCCACAAGCAATAAAAAGAAGAGGATTTTACCTCTTCTTTTATTGCTGCGGCTTCGGATTTTTTAAGCACTTTTCTGTTCGCCAAAAATCGACTGCTGCCCTTCTGCAGTCGATATTAAATTCCACCCTTGAGTTCTCAGCTTCTGATAAGTTGCCCATCCCTTAGAACCGCCCGGTTCCCGGTAGTCGGGTACAGCGAACTGCGGAAAAGCTGTATAAGGCCGCCACCCCTGACGGGCATCGGTGCGTAAGTGCAATATCTTTTCTCCCTTGCCTCCGAGTCTGGGCAACCAACACATTTGTTTTAGCATTTTTAACACTCCAGAGTTTTACAGTAACGGTAATTCGCCAACATCCCCAATTAAACTTTTAGAGCTTTAGAGCCACTGCTCGGAATATCTAACGGGTAACAGGGACGAATGAGATTTTCACCAATTACCAATTACTGAGGTAGCAGCAGTCGTTAAAGCTGATTTCGGTTCTGCCAAGTTTGCCAGTCAAAAACTATAAAACAACTGCTGCCAAGACATAAGCAAAAATAATCATTGCTATTCTCGGCTCAAACTTGGCTTAAAGTCGATGGCGCGAAAATCCAGTGGAATAAAGCATTCATTCTTGTGGTTTTCCTTGCCTTATAATTACAATCACATCCTCGCTATTTCCGCCTAAAATGACATCTTTCTACAGTATTAGCTCTGTTAGCGAAAAAATGTTCCTTTAGTTACAAATATTAAACTCTGACCACGATTTATATAGTTATCAAAAGTTAAATTACTTTTCATAAACAGCCCTTAATATTTTTTAGTTACTTTAACTACATTTTTGATTGATTTAAATCTGGCCTCCGGGTGCTTAGTGGCGCACCTTACTCAATCGCTAGGGTGTCTACTACTAAACCCTCCGGGTGCGCCTATAACTACCTAACAACATAAGAGTTACACCTGTAACTCTTAAGAACGAGGGCGACAGATTTACCAAATTGTAAAAATCAATACTAATCACACTTATAATTTCTGCAAACCAGATATTCATGGCCGCTGCAATTGAATTCAAACTCTTCGCTCCCAACCACAAAGCAGCTACACTGCTCGGCGCTTTTTCCCAATGGCAAAAAAATTATTAGAAAAAGATGACAGAGGTTATTTCCGCACTAAAATTCAGCGCGTTGCTTAATTAGGGTATAAAAAAATAAGTTGAAAATCCCGAAGCTTTGTAGATACTGGTTTCTATGACTTGCATATTTAGCCTTTCATACCATAAATCAGCAACGCCCGGTTTTGTTAGTCACAGCAGTAGGAATACCGATGCTGTGGATGGGCGAAGAGTTTGGACAATCCACTCGGCTAACTCGCAACCACTCGAATAAACTGCAATGGTTTTTGTTGAAAAATTAGCCAAATCATGAGTTCTTGGAATACTACAAACACGTGATTCGGCTGCGGGAAAAAGTTCCGGCACTTTATACCGAAAATATTGATATTTATCCACGAAAATCTCGAAGCCAAAGTGCTGGCTTACTACCGCTGGAGCGATGAGGAAACGCGAGCAGTAGTTGTCGCTAATTTTTCTGATACTTATCTATCTGGTAACAGCATTCCTAAGTTTCCGGCGGCAGGAAGTTGGCACGAGTGGATGTATAACAAAATAGTAGAAGTTGGGCAAGAAGGGTTTAAGTTGGATTTGCCGGAATGATCAGCGCAAGTATTTGTTTGAGAGCCGGAGAATTATGTCTCCAGGCAGATGATCGGCTCAGTTGTACAACAGTAGATTGTATTTAGGATGGGCGCACCAAACTCAACAAACTGGGTTTTTCTACCTAGGTGGATGGCTGTAACGATACTTTTTTGTAAAAAAACTCGGTTTCTGCATCCAAGAGTGCGATCGTAATTCCTGGTATTGAGAAGAAAAATTGCACGGCGACGTGCCAACTGTCAATTAACAAGTCAATTAACACAAACTTTGTCGGAGGACAAACTCTATGGGCTGGCTAAAAAGATTGTTTGGTTTAGAAAAACTTGAAAATCAAGAAACTGTTGATGCTCCTGCTTACCAAGCACCTGTAGCTCAATCTCAAGCTCAAGCTCAACCTGCTGCGAGCGCTCAGACAATCCCGCCGGAACGCATGGGCTTGAACGGAGAATACGATCAAAGCGGTTTAGCTAAACGGGTTGCTCAGGCTTTCGATGCAAATCCAGATGTTGCGGATATTGAGACTGTTTATGTGGCTCAACTTGGCACTACGGTGGTTCTCAAAGGTACAGTTCCCAGTCAGGAAATTGTCAAGAAGTTGGTGACAATTGCTAAAGGCGTTAAGGGTGCAACTGGGGTGGAAACTAATGAAGTTACTGTCGGATAACGCGACGGTTATTTCTAACAGTTAACAGTTAGCAGTTAACTGTTAACCAGTTAGTAGTTAACAGTTAACTGTTTTTTTGATTTATCTTTATCTCAATAAAAAATATGACAGGCGAAACATTAGAACCTACTCGCGGGAAATTAGAACGCACTCTTTCGCAGGGAATTCAAGCTTTGTACCGCTCTCAGCTCGGACACCAAACGAGTCAAGCGCTCTGCAATCTTTTGGATAACAAATTGATAATTGTTATCGAAAATGGGCTTACTGAACCAGAAAAACTGCTGGCTCAGAACGGTCAGCACGATTTGGCTTTGCAGGTGCGAGCACAATTAGAATCAGTTCTGGAATTGCCACTGAAAGAATTAATTCAAAAGGTTTTGGGCGTGGGAGTCACTGATTTGCTCCGCGATGCGACCTTAGAGACTGGCCGCACGGGAACGATCGCAATTTTGGACTCTGCACCTCAATTTCGTGATTCTAATTATAAATCTAAAACTCCACCAAAAGCATTTCAGAGTTCAGGTACTGGCGGATAATTCTTTCTAAATCTTTGATGTTAAAAGGTTTGGAAAGGTATTCCACGCAGCCTGCTTGGAGAATCCGATCGCGATCTTCTGCTTTTGCTAGTGCTGTGACAGCAACAATCGGAATATGTCTGAGCTCGGGGTTTTGTTGGACCCGCTTTACTACTTCCATACCGTCTATATCCGGCAGGCAAATGTCGAGCACGATTAGGTCGGGTTGTCGATCGACTGCTGCTGAAAGAGCTGCGTACCCGTCAACTGCTCCCACACACTCGCAGCCGAATAAATCGAGTATTTGTGTCAGCAGCTCTAAGTTGTCCGGATTGTCGTCTACAGCCAACACTAAAGGACGCTTGTCAACCTGGGGTTGACCGCTAATCAAAGACGAGGATTCCAATTTATTGTCCCAATGAAGGTAGTTCATAAATGCCGCTCGAAACGATCAAAAAATTTGTTACCGAGGCATTCTTCAAGTGGCACTGCGGCACTTGAAACAGATTGGCTCGTATTGGTAGCTCTTCCATGACCAGTTTTTGGTCTAATCCGATACAATATCGCTACAAGCTGCGGGCAAAATGACCGCTGTTGATTAACCCCATAGCACCTGCTTAATTCTACCTCTCCCAGCGCCAATTACCAACTTAGGGGCTCTTGGTGCGTCAGCCCTGGTAAAAACACGCAATAAATACGGATAATCTTACCAATAAAGCATCCTCGCTTAATAGCATTGAAGAGTGGCGACAGCTTTTAAGGATAATAACAACATTAGACGTGGGTTCCCATACATGGATCTACCTAAAGGAATATTCTAGCCCCAACTTGAATTTAATAACTTACACCTGCTGAGAGATACTTGATTACTCTACTTTATACTTCAATGTTTTTAAGTAGTAATCATCACAATTTAAGCCAGTAAAAAAATTAAGTTTTTACATGAGCTTTACCGGATATTAACCTAGGAGGTTTTAATGACAATTCCAATCAGAGACGACCTGACTTACATTTTGCTCAAAAAGATTGGCAGCGGAAACGGCAGGGGAGAGTCGGAAATTAGGAACGCAGCCGAAGAATATGTGGGTCACCAGGTGGCGGAAGCGGAATTGCTCGGTCATCTGGACTACCTCAACCAAAGAGAATTTATCAAAGCTGACTTTAGTGGAGAACCTTACGGAGGAACTGAGGTATTGCCGCCTTTAGTCGCATTTCAAGAAGCTGATTTAACAGAAAAAGGTCGCAAACTGTTACACAAAATGGAGACGAATCCTCCGAAGTCGCTCCATCAAGAAGGGTCGGCAGTTCCTATCGCTTCAAAGGATATGCCGTTTTTGGAAAAAGTGATGGTAAACGGTCACTTGGAGGATATTTTTGATGCCCGTGACATTACCGAAGTAGTGTACCGGGTCATGCGCGATGTGATGACAAAAGAAGCCATCGAGCACGTGGAATCTGAATTGCACAAAGAAGTTTTGCCTACGGATGACAAAACCCTGCAACAAGAAATAGCCGACCTCTGGAAAGATACCAATCCGCTGGTGGGATTGCTCAGCCGGGTGCGTCAACCTTTGACCGGCGCGCCTGCACCCTTGGGGATCGATGGCAATTTGTTTGCACGGAGGGTGGAACTAGAAGGCGCACTTCCTTCGGGAGTAAAACCGGAAACTGCGATCGCGGCTGTATTTTCGGCAACGAAGGATGAGCTGTCCGAGGAGCGAATTCAGGAAATAGCTGGCTTTTTGCCGGACAGAATTCGGGGAATTTGGGAGTCTGCTTAACGAGACGTTTTAAGGTATAAATACTTACCAGCCGGGTTGAGCAACCAGTATTCTCCCTCAAGAGGGCAGAATACTGGTTGCTCAACCCGGTTTCTTTATACTTTTTGTCTGGTAGCTCTGCAATTGCTTTGTAGTGAGGACGAAAGTCCGATCGAACTCGATCGAACTTTCGTCCTCACTAATTGTCAGATCGCTCTTGCCTTGCCTTGTAAGTGCTGTGAAAAACCCGGTTTATCACTCAAATTTGTCTAAAAATCAGAAATATCCCCAGAAACCGAGTTTCGCGCTCTTGGGTTGGGTCAAGCCCCTAGACAGAGCGAAAGTATTGTAATGTATAATACAAGGCAAGTTAAGACTGTGGCTCGCAAAAATGCTGTCAACAGCCCGGGAGATCAAAAGGCATGACCCGCACCAAAGTTACACAAATGTCACGATCGACTTTAGAACAAGAGATTTTACTCAATCGAATTACCAATCGCATCCGCAACTCTTTAGAACTGCAAGAGATTTTGACGACAACTGCCCGAGAAATCCGCAGCTTTTTACAGAGCGATCGAGTAAAAGTTTATCGCTTTGAGACCGACGGTAGCGGTGAGGTCATTGCTGAGTCCATCAACGGTGACAATTTGCCCTCTATGCTGGGTTTGCGCTTTCCACCAGGCGACATTCCCCATAGTGCTCGGGAAATGTTTCTCAAAGCGCGGCAGCGAGTGATTGTAGATGTGGAATTGAAGCATCAAACAATTAATCGGTTAGATTGTCCCGAAACCGGTAAAACTTTAGCAGTTGAAGATATTACCTATCGTCCTGTAGACCCTTGTCACGCTGAATATCTGAAGGCTATGGGGGCACGTTCTTCTCTGACTGTGCCGATTTTGCATCAAAATCACCTTTGGGGGCTGTTGGTGTCTCACCATAGTCAACCGAAACGGTTTAGCGATCGAGAATTGAAAATGGTGCAGTTGCTTGTGGATCAACTTTCAATTGCGATCGCCCAATCTTTTCTGCTGAGTCAAGCTAGACAGCAAGCGCGTGACGAAGCCGTTATTAACCAAATTACCAGTTTGCTGCATTCTCCTCTGGAACTAAACGAAATTCGGAAAGTAGTTCTCGAACAAACTGTCAAGCATTTGCGTGGTTCAGGAGGGCGACTCTACATTGCAGCCGAGTTTGGCGATCGGCCCGCTTTGCTTTATACCTGTGGCCAGCAGCCCGCGGACATCGACCTTGAACTCAGCCCATTTTGGCAGCAGATTATGGGGAGGGCAAACCAAGACGATCCACCACAAACAGCTAATCATACAAGCCAATTAGGTATTTTTGAAAATCTATATTCCCAGCATTACAGCTCAATTGACAGCAATATTTCCAGTTTTCTCGTACCGCACTTGTACGCAATTTCCGATATTTCTAAAGAACCTCAACTCAAATCTGTATCTGCCAATTTAGTCGCAGCTTGCATTCGAGCATTTTTGGCAGTACCGCTGCAATACCGCCAACAGTGCATCGGCTGTCTCACCGTTTTTCGCAGCCCTATACAAACCGAAATTTTGTGGGCGGGCCGTTGCAGTTCGGACACCCGGCACGATCGTCCCCGACAGTCATTTGCAGCTTGGAAAGAAATCAAAACAGGCGAAGCTCAAAAGTGGACCAGCGAAGAACAGAAGCTAGCACAATCTTTAGGAACTCACCTGTACATGGCTGCAATGCAGAGGCGTGTCGAGGCGATGATCCGACATCAAGCTTCTCACGACCCATTAACCGGTTTACCTAATAGATTACTGTTTAATGAAAGGCTGTCTTTAGCTTTAGCTAGCGCTCACCAAAATGGAGAAATGCTGGCGGTAATCTTTCTAGATTTAGATAGATTTAAAAATGTTAACGATACCCTCGGTCATCCAGTGGGCGATTTGTTGCTGCAAAGTGTATCTCGGCGTTTGACTAAGTGTTTGCGCGTGGGGGATTCGATGGCTCGTTGGGGCGGAGATGAATTTACTGTACTGCTGTACAATATCAACACCCCGGAGGAAGCAACTAAAATTTGCAAGCTAATTATCCAGAGTTTAAGCAGTCCTTTTAATTTTGAAGGTCTGGAACTTTATATTAAGGCTAGCTTGGGAATTGCTTTGGCTCCTTACGACGGAGAAGATGCAGAAACTTTGCTAAAAAATGCTGATGCTGCGATGTATAAAGCTAAACAGAAAGGTCGCAATAATTATCAGTTTTACACGCAGGCGATCGGCAGTAAAGTCTCCGAGGATCTTAACTTAGAAAATGATCTTTACAAAGCTCTAAACAAATCTGAGTTTGTCCTGCACTATCAACCGCAAATAAATTTAAATACTGGCAAAATAGCGGGCATGGAAGCTCTGATTCGCTGGGAGCATCCCGAACGGGGTTTGATTCCTCCCGATCGATTTATTCCCTTAGCTGAGGAAACAGGATTAATCTGCCAAATTGACGAATGGGTGATGCGGACTGCTTGCTTGCAAAATCGAGCGTGGCAATTACTGGGATTGCCGCCGATTCGGATAGCAGTGAATTTATCAGCCCGCCAGTTTCTGCAACCTCACACTGTACAAACCATCGCTGAAATTTTATCAGAAACCAAGTTAAATCCCGAATATTTAGAAATAGAAATTACCGAGAGCATTGCGATGACAGATGTGAGCTTCACGGTGTCGGTATTGCAGCAGTTGCAGGACATGGGAATTCACATTTCTCTGGACGATTTTGGCACTGGTTATTCTTCGCTGTGGTCTCTGAAAAACTTTCCCCTCAATAATTTAAAAATAGACAAATCTTTCGTGGCCGATTTGGTGACCGGCAGCAGCGGTGCTACTATTGTGAAACTGGCGATCGCCTTGGGACAGGGGCTGAATTTACAGGTGATTGCTGAGGGAGTGGAAACAGCAGAACAGTTAGCGTTTTTGCGATCGCATCAGTGCGATATGGGTCAGGGTTACTTCTTTAGCAAACCAATACCGGCGGCGGCGGCAACGCAATTGTGCCTAGAAAATCAATCGGGGAAAATAAGGAGTTTAAATTAACCATCAGGAACCGGAACATAAAATAGTTTCTGTTTTGAGTTGTGAATTAGATAAGAACCTGTCAAATAACCCTTATAAGTTTATAGTGATATCAATTCCGGCGCAGGCCGGAATGATATCAAATCCGCGCTTCATCGTCGGGCGTAAAGTCGAATCAAGCTGCCAACAAATAATTCGCGCAATTTTCATTTTTGTGACTTACAGTCAACAGTCAACAGTCAACAGTCAACAGTCAACAATGATTCCGGTGTAACCGGAATTGATATGACAGCTTACTGCCAAACAAACACTTTGGCTTCGTATTCCGGCAAGTCAATCATAATATTGTCATCGCCAGATTCAACATCATAATTCCCAGTCCATTCGTGCCAAGTTCCGTTTGCCGGGAAGTGGGGAACGCTGTAACCTGCCAGATAATTTTCCGACATATTCGCCACTACTACAACTCTCGAACCTTCATCGTTCCAGCGAGTGTAAGCAAAAACTTTCGAGTCGGGATCTTCGTGGAAAAACTCGATGTTTTCTGTGTAAAGTGCTTGGTTATTTTTACGCAGGTGAATCAAGCCTTTGTAGTATTCCCACAAACCTTTATTCAGGTCATTTCCTAGCAGCGTCCAGTCAATTTTAGATTGCTCAATTGTTTTGCCTTTGTATTCGCCAAATTCTTCGCCCATCCAAATCAGCGGCACGCCAACTGCTGTCATTAACAGTACGGTTCCCAACTTCGCCCGCTTGAATGCTGCTTCATCCAAAATTCCGCGATCGCCCAATTCGGCAAAAATGCGATCGTGATCGTGATTGCTCAAATAATTGACTACATTCGTAGCACCCAAGTAACCTTGCCGCTTGCAGTCGATTACCTCTTTGAGCCGTTCTAAATCAAAATTGTCCCCGCAGAGTTGTGGAATTATGGAGTGATAGAAACTGTCGTGCCAGCAGCCGTCCATCGGCCCGTCTAGATTGGTGATGCTGGGCTCGTCGGGAATGTATTCGGCAACGGTATAAAACGGTTTGGGGCCGGCGACATTTTTGGCTTCTTGAACTACCCAGTGCATAAAATCATAGTTAGCAATTTGTCGCGCCGCGTCGAAACGAATGCCGTCGAGATGATATTCTTGAACCCAGAAGCGGACTGTATCGCCAGCAAATCTGCGTGCGGGGAAAGTTCCTAAGTTTTCGTCGTAGAATTCGTAGTTAAATTCCGGGCCCCAATTGTTGTCTGGATCGCGGGGTTCATGGTGATACCAATAATCGTGATCGATTTGAGTGAGGGGGCTCGACGCTTCCGAGTGGTTGTAAATCCCGTCCATGATGACGCGAATCCCACGCCCGTGACACTCGTCTATCAGGTTTTTGAGTTCTTCTGTGGTTCCGTAGCTGGACTCGGCAGCGAAGAAGTAGCGCGGGTTGTAGCCCCAACTGTAGTCGCCTGGGTATTCTTTGAGGGGCATGAGTTCGATCGCATTGACGCCGAGTTCGACTAGGTAATCGAGTTTTTCGACGACGTGTTTGTACTTGCCGCGGGCCAGCGGGTCTGCTTCGCCACCGGAAAAGTCGGCAACGTGCATTTCATAAATCACTAATTCCCGATCTGCCGGTAGCGGTTTATCGTCGTGTTTCCAGACGTAGGTATCGATAATGCGATCGCCATCTTTGATCCGAACAATGCCGTTTTGACTTGGATCGTCGATGTCAGTGGCGTAGGGATCGACCACATCTACCCACTGATCTGGTTCCACAAACCAGCTTTTCGACTGAACGCGGAATTTGTATTGATAAACGCCATCCTCCAACTCAACTCGCGTGCGGAAATAACCCTCTTCGTCCTTTTCCATCGGAATCTCTTCCCAATTAGAAAAAGAGCCAATCAAGGCAGCTCCTTTGTTGTAGGGAGCAAATAACTTGAATTCAATTGGGGCGGCCATAATACCTCTTTCTAAAATATTTCAGTAGCAGTTGATACTTTTAATTTCACAAAATTAAGCGAACTCAGCATCGCTCTGCGGATATAATTTTTTTAAGCCTTAACTATTCCTAAAAGTCTCGTAATCTTGCCTCTGCCTGCGCCTTTTATGAAGTGATATCGCGCAATATTGGCAGGGCGACCGAAATTTATCTAACTGGGGATCGCTCAACAACAAGTATTAGTAATATGATAGTTTTTCAGCATCTATCTTAGGGTAGATTCAATTTTTTAAAAGCTTTAAAAAATATCTGTACTGGGATAGATGCAGCTTTAAACTTTATCACTTTTTAAGAACAAACAATTCTTCGGCGGGTGCACACTGCCTATCCTAATTTTTTGGTAACAATTAGTGAGTCGGTGTGCACAGCACACCCTTAATCAGTGGCTGTAAGGTGCGCCCAGCGCACCCTACTTTTAACTTGATTTTGCCTGATGATAAGGCTTCATCCAACCAAGCCAGAACGCAGGGCGAGAACGGCTGCCTGAGTGCGGTCATCAGCGCACAACTTGTTCAAAATATTGCGGACGTGAGTCTTGACTGTACCGACAGTAATGTACAGCTTTTCGGCGATGGCAGCATTGCTGTAACCCTGTACGATCAGTTCCAAAACCTCTAATTCCCGCTCGGTTAAAGGGTAAGTCTCAATGATGTGACTAAATTCGGGTTCGGCAGCCTTAATTGTGACTCTTTTGCCCTCAGCCTTCGGTTCTTCCGGCGCGGCTTCCTGAGTGCGAGCTTGTTTCAGGACAATGCGGGCGATCGCCGGATCGATCCAAGAGTTACCTTCGTGAGTTACTTTTACAACATCTAATAACTGATCGAAGCTAATATCTTTCATGCAGTAAGAGTCAGCTCCGGCGGCAAAAGCTGCCAGAACTTCTTCTTCATTGTCCTGAAAAGTCAGAATCAAAATTTTTGTATCAGGATCGGACTCCGCTACCGATTTCTTGAACTTTTGTGTAAGTTCAATGCCATCAAAATCCGGCAACCCAATGTCTACAATTGCCACGTCAGGTTTTGAAGACTGAAGCAGTTTCAAGCCCTCTGTAGCGTTAGCTGCATCGCCGACAACTTCTATCGTGTCACGCTGTTGTAAAGCTGTGCGGATGCCGACTCTTGTCAGGTCATGGTCTTCTACCAAAGCAACGCGAATTTTACTCATCTTTCTTCCAATAGTCCGCTAAACTTTTAAAATATCGTCAACTGACTCAGTTAAACTGAGTAAATTTGAGAATGTGTCCTGATTTATGGTTTTACAGGCTGCACATCATTTTTAAGCATACTCATGCAGCCGCCAAGAATGCAAGTTAATTTTTAAGTTATTTTGCGGCGATGCCTGCACGAGCCCGATCGGGACAGGTAAGCTCTCAATGTTTCAACAGTTTAACTAAATTATCTCATTGTCCGCCCGTTGATAGAGGTAAGGATTCCACTACCCAGATAGATTTAAAGTATAAAAAATTTTGATGCACTTGGCTCGTCAAAATCAATAAAGCTAGCAGCACGAGTCTTTAGCCGGTGTTAGGGCTCTAGTCCAATGCTTATTTATATAACCTGTTATGACTCAGTATCACGGCAATAAGTCTTTTCAGTCGGAGTTTTCCGACTCTGAAATCTTACACAAAGTATCTGAAATAACATCCCCCCAACCGCAAGTTGGCGACTGCGAAACTCAGGACGATCGCCTGTGGTCGGCAATTCCTCACATAGTTTGGAAAACAAATGCCGACGGCTGGGCGACTTATTTCTGTCAGCGCTGGGAGGAGTACACCGGGGTACCAGCAGCAGCAGCTTTGGGTTTCGGCTATCTGGCGCGCGTCCACCCAGAAGACCGCCCTCGTCTATTGGCGAGATCGCACACTTCTAAGTTCCCGCCGCCAAGCTACGAAATTCTATTTCGTCTGCAGACGCGAGAGGGCACTTACCGCTGGAACCTGGCCAGAGGAGGGCCCGCTAATCTAGACAGTCAGGAAGTTTTGGAGTGGGTGGGAACCTACACAGATATGGAGCCGATCAAACAAACTAAAGCCGAGCCCCAAGCAGAACCAGAATTTTTTCCCGCTCAAGTGCCCTCGGAAGACAATTTCACAGCAAAAAATTTGTGTGAAGCCCGGACGGTAAGGGACGCGGAACAGGAGTTGCACGCGATCGATCGATTTACAAATCTGTTAAGCCAGCGCGCGGGTAGCTTGTGCCAGTTGTTGCAAGGCATTGCGGATGCGACTGTAGAGGCGATCGCAGGAGCGGAATTTTGCTTAGTTGCTCTCCTGGAGTACGATTGCAGCGGCCTCAAAGTCAGCGCTGTCGGGGGCACGGAAAACTTTGGTGGGGGCAAAACCCCGCACGTGCAAAACAAGCTGCTGTGGAAAGCATTTGCGACGGGAGAGTCTGTACTGTGCCGATCGGAGTCTGGCGACGGCTTGCTGCCGGCGGCGGCTTGTGCAGCGGCGATCGAGTCGGGGCAAAGCGGTCGTCTGGGTGTGTTGGCGATCGGCAACGGGAAAGACAGCAGGGCGATTGACGGGCAGACTCAGCAACTGCTGGCGGTGATGGGAAAACAAGCTGCGATCGCAATTAACAACGCGCTGGCGATCGAAAAATTAAAAAAGCAGGAACAGCTTTTAGACTTGCAAAACGAGCTGCTAATTCGCCAGCAGGAAGAACTGGAAAATCAGGGGCGACGCATTCAACAGCAAAAATTGCAACTGCTAGAAGCAGCCAAGTTAAAATCGCAATTTTTGGGCATCATGTCCCACGAATTGCGAACTCCCATGAATTCGATTATCGGCTTTTCCCAATTGCTGCTGCGCCAGCACAAACAACTGCTGAGCGCCCAGCAAACAGAAATGGTGGGCCGCATTTTACATAACGGCAAAAACCTGTTACTGCTAATTAACGATATCCTCGACCTCTCTAAAATCGAGAGTGGCCGCACAGAATTAAAAATTGAAAAATTTAATTTAGCGCATTTAGTAATGGATGTCGCCCTGGAATTCGGAAATGAAGCCACCGATAAGAACGTGGCATTGTCCGTCAGCGTCTGCTTGCAGGATCAGTTGATAGTTAATGACAAGTTGCGCCTGCGGCAAATTTTGACCAATCTCGTTTCCAACGCGGTTAAATTCACCCATGAGGGCAGCATCTACATTGAGGTGCGGGAATTAAAGGGCGATCGGCTAATTATCACCGTTCGGGATACAGGAATCGGCATCTGTGAAACCGATCTTCCCCACATTTTCGACAAATTCCGCCAAGGCGACCAAACAACAACTCGCCAATTTCCAGGCACCGGTTTAGGACTCGCTATTTGTGCGTCTTTAGTCAAGATGATCGACGGTACAATTACTGCCGAAAGTCAACCCAACAAAGGTTCGATATTTTGGATGGAATTCCCGCGAAAAGTTTACCCTAAAAAACTCACTTGCTGACTGAAAACCTTTTTATATTTATCAGAATGGCAGATTTTAACTGATCATACAAAAACTTTCGTCCCTCTCTAAGACACGAAAGAATAAATATGAGTAAGAGCCAAAAAAGGTTTTACCTACTAATTATAGCGGTAGGGTGCGCCGAGACGCACCCTACATATAGAGGTTTTGGGTAATTCCTTTATTCTTGAGTCCCTCTCTGCTAGGAGGAGAGTTTGTGTAGGATAGGTTGCAACAGCAGACTCTTATCTACAGACTAGAAGTTTTCCCTACTTCCGCCTGAGTAGCAATTGGTTTAACATCGGTGTAGCCCATATTATTAGCTACGTCGCGCAGCACTGTAATTTGCTGTTCAAACTCAAGACCTTCAATTTGACCCAACACGCCATTGACAGCCTCAGTTGCCTCATATCCTTCGGGGATATCGACAATTGTTTCCCCCATACCAATAGCCCAAGCATACCAAACTACCAACTGATTGTTAGCAGTTAAAGCTCCGTAAGCGTGAGAATACGGCGTGTCATCGCCGTTGACAATACCTCGCATTATATTCAGTTGTTGGTCATGGGAAAGCTTGTAAAAATCATCCAGCAGCATGGGAGCTAATTGTGGGTCGGCGGCGGCGGGAGCTGCTGGTGTAACTGAATCTCCCATTTTTTCATAAACAAAATAGAGCAGCGCCAGTTTTTCATCTGTACCCAACCCGTTGATTGTCTGAACGATGTTTTTAGTGTCGTTGGAGAGAGAGTGAGGATTGGTGGCGGCGGGTGAGTTCATAAACAAAATTCCTTAAAAATGCTTCCAGAATATACAAATATCAAGATTTGTAAGTACAAGTCACCATCCCCGAGAGGTAATACGATTTTAGATTTTAGATTTTAGATTTTAGATTAAACAATGGGGAATGGCTTAGTATGTATGGGTTGGGAGCTTGCCTAAAGCTGCATTCTTTTCGGAAAGTGATGTAATGTTAAGGCACTAACCTAGAATAAATCATCCTTAAGATAGAAGCCAACGATACATCTGCGGGTAGATGAAAAAGCCGGGGAGCAAAGTAATAATTGATACAGTGAATTGTTAAATAAAACTAGCAAGGAGTCGGCTATGTCTCAAATCAATACAGAAGTCAATAACACTGAAAACTTTGACGCTCAGCAGATCACTGAAAGCGCGGAAGCTGGAGAACAAAAGTTGCCGACCGTGGATGTATCAGCAGACTACGAAGCTTCAAAAGAATTCAGCGTTAGTGACATCGATCGCACTGGTGCCGGCGCTCAAGCTGCCGCCGCTGCAACTGCACCTAAATTTCCTATTCCCGCCCCTACAGATAATATTGCAAAGCCGGCAGATACAAGCGGCAATCCCGCTGATTTTCGTTCGATGGCTCAGGAAATTACGCCTGCAGGTACACCGGGCGAAGTTACCGACGATTTGATGCAGAAAGCGATCGATCTTGGGACTCCTGGCAGTTAATTTAGAAATTCTCCATCCTCGATGCAAAACCTCTGTATTGTAGGGTGCTGATGCCCCGCCTTAGCCCTATAATTCCCGCGTCAAATCACGTTTTGCATAAGTCCTGAATTGTCAAGTGAGTGCACGATAAGCTGCAATACAGTAGGGACACAACAATGTTGTGTCCTTAAATTTTTAATTTTTAGTGTCCCTAATCGTTTAATTTTAAGTCGATCGCCCGACAAATTTTGCCGACAGTGCGATCGCCCAAAATTTCAATTACTAAATCCACTTGAGTGCCCTCCAGCATCGACTGAATAAATAACTCTGGATGCAGCGCTTTCCAGAAATATTCGACAAACCGATTAATTTCAGCTTCTGACATTCCCGACTTCCCCGCCGCCATCATTTCCCGTTCCGCCTGATTGCGCCACACTTGAGAAAGGCGATAATCTTGGGGATACAAAACCATCAACCGATCTAATCGGTTCCACAGCGGCAAATAGTCGTGCAGCTTCGCATTCATATCCCGCGCAAACTGACAGTCGTTTTCTGTGGAAATCGGAAACGGTGCAGTCGCCAAAAACTCGTTTAATTTGGCATCAACCACCGGATTCACCCCGACAAACCAGCCTTCAAAAAGTACAATATCGGCACCGGAAATAATTTCGGGTTGACTTCTATCTCCTGCACCTCCGTACGCGGATTTGTCAAACCTGGGAATTTCTATGTGTTTAATTATATCCGGTTTGAGGGCATCAGATTGTGGATTGTCAACTGCTGCTAAATGGCGAGTTTGAGAAGCGCGTAACTTGTCTAAAACTGAGATTCCTAAGTCAATATCGTGAGTGCCGGGGGGGCCGCGCCAAATTAAACGCGGGTCTGCTTTTTGGAGTTGTTGGCGATCGGCATAAGTCTTGTAAAGATCGTCTAAAGAAAGGCTGACAGTAGAATATCCTAATTTTCCCAGAATCAGCCTCAAAACTTGGCATAAAGTAGTTTTTCCCGTTCCTTGCACTCCTAAAATTCCTTGAATTAAAGGACGGTTTAAACTTTGTTTGGCAGCCGATAATTGCATTGCCAGCGGCAGCCAAAGATTCCACAAAGTTTCGAGGAAAACAGTTGACTTTAGGGGGAAAGTATGCAGTTCGTCAAGAAGAGAAAAGAATAAATCGGTTTTGCAGCGGACAACATCGGCTACATTGTCGGGAGTAATGCCAAAAGCGCGCGATCGCACATCATCCGCAAGTTCCCACAAAGCCAGTCGATCAAAGTCGGGAGCCATCCTCTTCGAGGGCTTTCCTTCGGATCGCTTCGCTAACGCTAACGGGCGATCCTCTTCGTTGGCGTAGCCCCCGTAGGGGCGGGCTTCGCTAACGCCAGCTTGCCACCGATGTAAAATTTCAACAGGGGTTATAGTCGATCGATCCATATCCTAAAAACTCTCTAGGCGGGGGCGGGTTTTGTACAAATACTATCTGCAAGTGACAAATATTTCATCCTAAACCCGCGCCGATTCAAAAAGTTTTTAAGAACCTAGTTTGAAAGCCTCCACAAATAAATTGTAAGTGATACCAATTTTCAGAGCATTGAGCATATCCACCGAAAAAGAACCTGCTACAGGCCGCAGGCGGGCGTAAACCAGCCAGTTGGCGAACTCCGTCAACAACACCAACAGCCCAGCCGCGATAATATCCCAATCCGCAGATTGTCCAGCGATCGTCGAAATAGCTGTTCCCAAAAAAGTGCCGAATAGCAGACTAATTAGCAGGAGCGAAATCCGCCGCCAAGGATTGTTGAGCCAGCCTCGGAAGCGATCGCCCAGAACATCAATCAATCTGTTAATTCGGGTATTCTGCATAAAAGTTATACAATTTGAGATTTGAGATTTGAGATTTGAGGTTGGGAATGACTGATGACTATGGGGGTTTGGGGTACGGGCCTATAGTTGCATTCTTTTTTTAAACTGGTATTAAAAGTTATACCGATGAGTCAAGAAAAGCCGCTCCCGACCAACTCCAAATCCTTACCGGGGTCAGTATGTCGCCATCTAAAATCTCAAATTTAACATCTAAGATGGTATTGAGCGATCTCGGACTTATAGCCGAGAACGGTCCAGTAATTAAGTGTAACTGTATCTTGTGGCACAGCAGCCCCTGGTTTTACATTAAAAATAGTTAAGACTCATTACCGGTGCAGTCTATCCTGTAAGCCTAAAATTTATGAATCTTAAAATTTACCAGATCGTAATTGGAGTGTCGATCGTCCTAATTACAGGAATGTTTCTAGGACGTTTTGAAATCACTATCTCCAACGGTTCAAATCCTTCCAGCGATTGGCCCTCACAAGCCACCGCATATCCCCCCACACTCCCCGTTTCCCCAGTCGCCACAGCTTCTGCCGACACGACCAGCGAGCCCAAACCCGACTCAACACCAACCCCCCCAGATGCAGAGGAGGAATTGCTTTCCTCAGTCCCTGTAAATGCTAAAGCTTCCGGCCTTTTGCGCGTCAGCAACCGCAGCGAACACCCAGTGCGAGTGGCCCTGCTGTCGAAAAGGCAAGCCAAGGAATCCTATGGAAAACCCGCGCACTGGGATTTTGCGCCGGGGGAAGGCGGTGGCAAGGGACTGATGCTATCGCTGCCGGAGGGCGAGTTACAAGTCAAACGGGGAGACATTCTGGTGGTTTTTGCTCAGGATGGTTCTCGCCGCTACTGGGGGCCTTTCGTCGCCGGGGAGACACCCTCGCCGGCTTGGAACAGCACAGCCGGAGAATGGCAGTTAATTTTGCAGCCGTGAACGCTTAGCTGCAGGTGCGGAGATTTTGGTCGAGAAAGCCTGTTGATCCGGTCTTGTTGAGAAGGGTGCGGCTATGTGAGTTAACCTCACATAGCCGCACTATTCTCAAGAACAGGCAAGATGCCTGTTCCACAAAGAGTGAATTTTATTGTGGGGAGTAGGGGTTGGGCAGGAGAGCCCGCCCATGAAAGTCTTGTTGAGAATGGTGCAACATCTCAGTTGAACTGATATCTTGCACCATTCTCAAGAACAGGCAAGATGCCTGTTCCACAAAGAGTGAATTTTCTTGTGGGGTGGGCATCCTGCCCGCCCATCAAAGCCTTGTTGAGAATGGTGCAACATCTGAGTTTAACCAGATTCGATCGAATGGGGAGTTTCGAGAATGCGAATCTTTCGGTAGACTCTCTATGCGAGCTAAAATTTAAAATCTAAAATCGCAGGAAGTTTGGGTGAAGGAAGTTATTAAAAGTTTGTCAGAGTTTAGAAATCGCCCGATCGCACCTTTGCTGCTATCGATTTTATGGCTGTGCGCGATCGCCTGGGTAGGTTTCTTGTGGAATCTCGGCAACATCGGTTTAGTTGACGAAACCGAACCGTTGTTTGCCGAAGCCGCCCGTCAAATGACGGTGACAGGAGATTGGATCACTCCTTATTTCAACGGCGAAACCAGGTTTGACAAGCCGCCGTTGATTTACTGGCTGATGGCTGTGGCTTACCGCACTCTGGGCGTTAACGAATGGGCCGTGCGTCTTCCCTCAGCCTTGTGCGCGATCGGTCTGACTTGCCTCGGATTTTATACCCTATCGAAGGAAGGAGGAAGAAGGAAGGAGGAAGAAGGAAGGAGGAAGAAGGAAGAGCACGACACGGATACGGACACGGATACACGGATGAATGTAACTATGTTTCCTCCCTCACTCTCCCACTCTCCCACTCTCCCACTCTCCCCCTCTCCCCGTCTTCCCCTCTTTTTTTCTACTCCTTGGATTGGTGCTGCCCTAATAGCTTTAAATCCTCAAACTATTGCCTGGGGACGGACTGGCGTTTCCGATATGCTATTAGTTAGTTGTATGTGTTCGGCACTCCTCGCATTTTTTCTCGGTTACACTCTAGAAGAACAGAGAGAAAAAGCAGAAGTTTTCCCCGTTTCCGCTTCCCGATTTCCCAATAAATGGTATCTGACTTTTTACGTACTAATTGCCTTAGCAATTCTGGCTAAGGGGCCTGTGGGAATTGTCTTGCCAGCGCTGATTGTTGGCAGCTTCGGGCTTTATTTGGGAAATTTTCGGCAACTTTGGCGCGAAATGCGTCCGGTGTCGGGAATCTTGATTATTCTGGCGATCGCCTTGCCTTGGTACATTTTCGTTATTTTAGACAACGGTCAAACTTATATTGACAGCTTTTTTGGCTATCACAATTTCCAGCGTTTTACGGGAGTAGTCAACAAGCACTCGGCCCCTTGGTATTTTTATTTTTTTGTAGTGCTAGTTGGTTTTGCACCTTGGTCGATTTATTTGCCGGTGGCGATCGCCCGCACCCGTTTTTGGCAGCGCAGTTACTGGCGTCGTCAACCGCGATCGGCTCAGTTGAGTTTATTTGCCCTATTTTGGTTCGGCTGCATTTTTGGCTTTTTCACGATCGCCGTGACCAAATTGCCCAGTTATGTATTGCCTTTAATCCCCGCCGCTGCAATTTTGGTAACGCTGCTGTGGAGCGATATTATTGCAGGCAATGAACCCGAAAACAAGCGGGTAAAGTTAGAAAAAAAACCGAATTCTTTACCGCGAGGGCTGTTAGCTACATACATTTTCAATGTCGTATTTTTATTAATTATAGCCGGAGCAACTTTCTACTGCTACAACTGGCTGGGAGACGACCCGGCAATGCCCAATTTTCCCCAAGCAATTCAGCAGTCGGGATTGCTGATTGTCGGCGGTACGATTTGGATAACTACAGGGGTGGCGATCGCACTTTTACTTTGGCAGCGGCAACAACGCTGGATTTTGGTTGCTAACTTCATCGGGTTAGTAGCATTTATCATCTTTGGTCTTACTCCCGCCTACAAAGTCGTCGATATCAACCGCCAGTTACCTCTGAGACAATTAGCGCAGGTTGCGGTTCAACAAAAACTGCCGGGGGAAGAGTTTATTATGGTTGGTTTCTGGAAACCCAGTCTGGTTTTTTATACCGAAGGGCCGGTGACTTACTACCGAGCTGTCAGAAGGGCGATCGACTACATTAAGGAATCTAAAAACTCAACTTCTCCCTCTATTTTGTTGCTGGGATATCCAGAAAAATTTGTGGAATTAGGATTGCAGCCAAATCAATATCAATTGTTGGAAAGTCGGGGTGCTTACCAACTCGCCAGGGTTCCGAGAACAGCATTTCGATAGTGCCATAGTGTGATCTCATACTTGTTAAACAAGGTAGAAAAATGATTACAACTAAGAATCTTCAACTACTTGCCGTCGAAAGGATTCACATAGAAGCTTTCTTACGAAGTAAAAGCCAGCTTGCAGCAATTTTAAATGTCATAGTGCCTAATAGCTGGCCTCATTTCCCGGAAGCATTTTCCCTCCCTGCTGACGAATCTTGCGAATCCAATCCGCCTCCAACTGACTGGCACAGCTACTTCTTTATTCATCCAAAAAATCAAGTGCTTGTCGGCAATGGAGGTTTCACAGGCTCACCTGATGAGTCGGGGAATGTAGAGATAGGTTATGAAATTGCTTCTGAATATTGGAATCGCGGATTTGCAACTGAGGTGGCACAGGGAATGATTGATTATGCTTTTGATCACGAGGAGGTGAAAGCAGTGATCGCTCACACTTTAGCTGAAAAAAATGCCTCGAATAGCGTCTTGCAAAAAGTGGGAATGAAGTTCATTGCAGAGGTGGACGATCCTGAAGAAGGCAAGATATGGCGATGGCAAATAAGCAGGGATGAATATCATCCGACTTGAACTGTAACGCCGTTTGGCTGTTTAAGTCACTGGTTTTGGCGGTAATTTGAAGGTTCTCGGTTGGAGCATTAAATCTGCCAGATTGAATAAAAGCTATAATCTAGTCACTACCTAAAACCCGAAGCTCGGAGCCTACAATGGTTTCAATTCTCAACAAACCCTCCTCGTTAGTCCATGAGATTTGCATTGAAAAAGTCGATGGGTGGAAGTTGTTCAAATTTAGTGAACCGCTGCTACAGCGGATGGAACAATTGTTAGAGAATAAAAAGGCAGATCAACTAATGGCAGAAGAGGTAGCGGAACTCGACGCCATTGGGGAATTAGATCGCATCTTTACCCACATCAATGCAATGATGGTGGCTCAAGATGTCGATCAGCGATGCGACTATATAGAACGTTTTGGTTAGCCACGCCCTTCAATGTATCCCTTGAGAAGTTGGGTAAGAGCTAATACCTCAAGCATTAAGTAAGTGAATAAATTAGCTATTAAAAATGATTTATTAACTTGGCTTTTTTCAATTATTTTTAGTCCCCAACTACCTATTAATAATTCTAGGTAAACGGAAAAGAAAAACATAGGAATCAGTGTAATCATAATTTCCAACGGCAGAAATGGAAAAGAACCAGGCTGTACAGGCACGGTTGTTTGGAAGACGATATGTCCAATAAACGCCCCAATACAGAGGATAATAAAACCTCCCCCAATCGTCGATATGATATTTGTTATAAAAGCAATAAAAATTGCTTTTAGGATACTGAGATTGAGTATTTTTTTGTGAAGGAAAGCTTCTATCGCGATAATTGGGATTAGCAAAATAATTTGATAGAAAACACTCTGACTGAATAATGGAATCCCTGCATTTGCGATATATAGAGATGTATTTAAGTGCATGAAAAAGCTAATAGAAAACATAGAAGTGGGTTTCCCGTAGTTATTAATGATGATAATTAGCCTGCCATTTGTTCGACCTACCCTCAACTTGGCTGAAACAAGGGATAATAGATAGGATGCCATTTTCATTGTAAAAGTGTGGTAGCCATGACTGAGTTACTCGAACGTGCGATCGCCAAGTTAAAAACATTGTCTGCCAGCGAGCAAGATGCCCTCGCTTCAATGATTCTGGAAGAACTTGAAGACGATAGGCGCTGGGATCAAGCATTCTCCCGTTCCCCAGATGCTCTTGCTAAACTCGCAGCGGCCGCAATGGCTGAGTATCGTGCAGGCAAAACCCAAGAACTCGATCCAGAAACATTGTGAAGTCAAACACTACAACCGAGTTCCGTAGATTATTTGCTGATTTACCCGAACAAGTTCAACAGCAGACACGCGGGGCGTATCGCCAGTTCAAGGAAGACCCAAGTCATCCAAGCCTGCGTTTCAAGAAGGTGCATCCTGACTTACCAATTTACTCAGCCCGAATTAGCAAGAACTATCGAGCAGTTGGTCAGTTGGATGGAGACACTGTAATCTGGTTTTGGGTTGGTTCACACGCAGAGTACGACAAGTTTCTGGGGCAGTTGTAGCAGTGTCTACAGCCAGCCAATATCAATTAGAAAAGTGTATTTAGACAAGTGGAAAATTATGATCCCAATTAATGAAGCTCAACAGCAGTTGCAACAGTCGATCGCTCCCATGAGTCAGTCACTTCAACCGATCGCGATCGCAGGACAGACTAGCAATACAGTATTATTATCTGAATCAGACTCCGCATCGGTTGCCCGTGAAACATTGTATCTTCTCTCAGTAGCGGGGATGCGGGAATCAATTCGGGAAGGAATGGCAACGCCAATTGAGGATTGCGCTAGGGAGTTGGAGTGGTGAATTGGAATTTGGTATACACCAAACAGGCACAGAAAGATGCCAAAAAACTGGTGTTTAGCAATTTACGATACAAAGCACAAGAGTTCAGGCGCTACTATGGGTATCAGTCAAAGAAAAGACTATCCCACGATATGTATTTACTCTAGATAAGGTGATAACACATAATGCAAAAGCAAACAGACGATATTAATCAGCAGTTAGAATCAGTTCGTTGCAAAATTATTAATTCCTACCTTACAACTATTGAAGATAGCTTTCTCGAAAACCGTCCCCAACTAAAACTTATCAATTATGGTACGGGTTCAGGAAAAACTCACCAATTGTTTCAAGCGATTTATAAAACCATACAAGAACATCCAAAAAATCAAATAATCGGTATATATGTTGCCCCATTGAGAGAACACTTATGTGTTCCAACTTCAGTTGAGAGCCAATACCCAAATATTCCCGTCTATAAAATAAATTCGTTAGAAATGAAAACGACGGATGAGTATATCAAATTATACAAGGAATTGATATCTTCTATTCTCAAAAACACAAAACTTTGGAAAATCGATAAAAAAGTATGTTCTGAGGAAAAGGTTCAGGAAAATAAACGCAACCTTGAGAAAGTAAAAGAGGTGATTAAACGCCTTGAATATGTAAAAAACACAGGTTTGGGAGATGAGGATTTTAATGATTCTGAAATTACGAGAGCCAGACGGGAACTGAATCATTTAATTGAAAGCTTTTTAGAATTTTTTATCAAATGTGAATTAGATAAAAGAAATTGTCCTGCTGAATGCTCAAAGTTAATTGAACTATTTTTCCCACTCCATCTTCTGCAAAATAAATCTGGAATTTTAATGCTCACGTATGATAAATTTGAAACGCTTATTCCGTACTTTATCCACAACGGTACAAAATGGATAAAGAAAAGCAGTCATCTCGATAAATACGTTATTGAGCATACAGACAACTACCGAAAGTTTATCCTTGCCTTGGATGAGCAGGAAGATGGCTATCAAATTATGCTAGAGAAGAAGATTGATATCATATCTCCTGAAAAACTGGCCATCAATAATGCGCTGTCATCTATCAATAGAGAATTTTCTATGCTGTTTTCAACTAAAAACAATGAAAACAGAGATTTTTTAAATTTCATAGATAAGAACAAGGGAGCTTTTTACGAATTTCAAGAACATTTTGAAAAAGACAAAGCCCTAGAACCCAAACTGCAAAAATTCGCCCGCATATATCAACGGTTGACCTTTGAGGAGGGAAACTCTATCAATTTTTTAGAACAAATAGTAAAAATTCAAAATGGGCTTGACGCATCAATGGAAGAAATTGTTGGAATTTTCGAGAATAATGATGAAAAAAATCCCATTATAGTAGATTTTGAAATGTTATCCAGAGTTATTTCAAAATTCGAGAATAATAGAAGTTTATTGATTCCTCAAAAGCTTTACAATAAAATCTGTGATGATTTAATGAACATTTTTGCATACAACAACCTATACATCTACAACCTCGAACCTCTGCAAAAATTGTTTTTAACCAAACCTTCTGGCGGGCACGTCCAAATCGCCGAGGAAAAAGTTGCAGATAATACCTCTGTAGCAGAGTTAATTTATGCCATTCTCGCTGTGCGCTCGCAAATCAAAACCATCAAAGATTTTCTAGCGAAGGTCTTAGATGCTGAAGATTCTCAATCCCGTTCTTTAGAAATTTGGTCAGAACAAATAGCTAGAGTCCAAAAGGCACGTGAAGAAAGCCCCTCGCCAAATCAACTGCTAAAATACTTAAATACTGCTTATGTCTATGAAAGTTATAAGTCGATCGTAAATATCAAAGAAATTTCTCGTTATCAAAATCCTAAAAATAATCTGATCGATCGCGCTCTTAGAGAAGTTTCTATTGGTAGTACGGCTATATTGACTTCGCCTGAATTCAAGATAAATTCCATGTTATGCAATAATAGTAATGTAATTTTTCTGATTTCAGCAACAGGAGGAATTTTAGGAGATTTAAGCACGAGCTATGATATGCAGTATTTCAAAGATAAATTGCGGAATGCTAGTGAATCCGGTGAAAGTTCCTTTAAGGAAATGAGCGAGGAAGAAGTATCGCTTTGCGAAAACATCAGAGAGAGTCGTGAGGCGAAGCGACAGATTGCAGTAAAGTTTTTCGGTGAGGATTTATTGTCTTTCCCAAATAACGCAACTCAAAAAGTTGTGGAACGATTTGAAGAAAAGATTTTAAAAGGTTTTATCGACGATATCAAGCAGGATGGGAATTGGCTGGGAAGTTACAAAATCCAAGAACTTCAAAAGTTTATTCGTTTCTTGTTTTACCTGTTTGAGGATGACTCTATTCAAGAAACTATTGCTTTTACTCAAACTTTACGCTGGGTTAAAAAGTTGATTCAATATTGCGAGCTACTCAATCGTGCTGACTTTATATTTGAGGTGTCAGCAGAACATCCAAATATATATTATGTGGAAGTGAAGCATAATAAATATCAGAGTAAGATTCGGATTAAAATAATTTTGTACGAGGCATCATTCAACAGTCTTTACTGCGACAAAAAACTTCCTCACAAGTATTTGGATGAGCTGGTTGAAAAAGAAGGGGAGAAAATCTTCTTTATATCGGCTTACCAGTCAGCTTCCAAAGGGTTTAATGCTATCATCAAAAACCACAAAGGCGATGAAAAGGATTTCGATTCTTTAGCTTTGTTAATGGACAGTTACTATACAGTAATGGGGCCATCACTTAACAAATCAAAAGATTCTGGACTTTCTATTACGCGTTACCATTTTGCCTTAATGAAAAGTATTGTCAACTTGGGAGAGTCTAATATTGAAATCAAAGATTTCAACCAATACCTCAGTCAACCAGAAGCGGGAGCATTTAGAGAGCAGCAACACCAGATTTTATTAGGGAAACAAGTTTTGCAAGCGATCGGCAGATCTGAGAGACGCGATTTTCCCAACCAAGTGGTAAAAATATTTGTTAATGAAGAAACCAGAAAAAATTTAGTCAATTTTTACAGATACCTGGAAGGGAAAGAAAAGGAGGAAATTCGTAAGTTTTCCGTTAACAACCACAAAGTTTACTTAAGCGTTCGAGAAGAAGAGAAAAAACGATCTATTAAGGATTATGACGCTCATGTTATTGATGAGATTGATGCCACTCGGGCTTTCCAAGCGTTTAGAACAGAAATGTTGGAGCAAATTGATCTATTTCATCTTAACAAACATACTTTTGACAACATCACAAAAGCGTGGAATGCGTTGCGCGATCCAATAGTTTTCAAAGAGCCAGCCAAGTATCTGGAAAAGTTGCGCGATTCAGGGCTATTTCCTGATGATTTTCTTGAGTCATTATTCTATCACAACCCAGAACAAGTTGAATTTACGCCATATTTGGCTTCCGAGGAAGAAAGAGGCCAAAAATTCCAGATTATCAGCGATAGCATCAATGGCGAAAAAATTTATCCTTACCAGAAGCGGTTATATCCTGAATATCTAAAAATCAGCGATACCTCCTATGATTCAGAAGAGCAGGAAATTGGCTCGCGAGATCCTTCGACTGATTCAATCTACAAACAGTACAACAAGTTGATTCCACAACCTGAAGTTTTTAATACTTATATTCCGCGTCCGCATTTTTTTTACGATGTGTTGTATCCCTCACTTGCTGAAAATTTTGTGCAACACTGGATTCAAGATGTAATTTTCAACGGTAAAGACTGGAAAGCCATAAAATCCATCTATGGTTTTGAGTCATTGCGAGATTTCAAAAAGTATCGTAAGCTATACGAGCGGTTTGATTTGTACTATGTCAAGGAGAATAAGCTATTTTGTATTGATGTTAAAGCTTGGAGCGTGGCTTCGGGAAATCGCCTGTCCAAAAAGACGCTGGATAAAACCGAAAACAAGCTGAAGGCGATTGTTTCAGACTATCCAGAATTTAGCACCGCAAGGGGGCTACTTCTTAATTTGCACGCTGCCCAAGAAAAAAATCAACAATACTCACCCACGCTATTTTCGGGAAATTTGATTGTCTTTGACGATCGCAATTCTCCAGTACAATCCAATATCCTCACAAACTTTCTGTTTCAAAAGGAGAAATAACATGAAAAATAAAGTAGAAGCATTATCAGATATATCGCGAACCAACCAACTCAAGATTTTAGAAAATCAACAAAAACTCGCAGAAAAACTGTTTCAGTATTTATTTAAAAATGAACAAGGGATAGAACATTTTCAGCTTGAATATAGGCAGGCTGACGAGGAAAACCCTGAAAATGAGGAGGCACAGGCTAATTTTTATAAAAAGCAGCATAAACACATTAAGAATGAAATCAAAAAACGTCTGGACGAACGTGGGGATAAACGGGAAAGTTCAGAAATTCAATACTTCCTCTCCTACACCAATGGCAAAAAATACGTGTTCTATTTATCCCCTAATAAAAGTCATTCTGGATGGCAAAAGTTATTTACTGAAAATTCTAGCGATCGAGAAAGAATTTTCAACCTCATTTTCAAGTTTTATATTCTTTCTCAAGGCTTATCCGTTGATACCATAAATGGTTTTGAAGAATTACTCTTACTTCATTCCATGAATACCAATCCCAAATCGAAAGATGCTCTTTTTGTGTGGGGGCATAATTTGTTCATCAAATACAATCCCTACGATGTACTAACATTAACACTTTCTAGAAAAAGCCGAAAATTCTTATTACAGAAAGACAAAAAGAAATACAAGACTGTAGATGGAGAAGACTTAGGAGATGTGTTGCTATACAAAAAGCTATACAAAGATAAGAATTACTACTTCGATCGCGATCTTGATGCTCGGAAAAAAAATAAAATAAATTTTATGCAATTTGATGAAAACCCCAAAAACTATGAGAATTTCAAAAAAACTCAGCTTTATCACTACCAAAACCTCATGACAAAACTTGAGAATTTTTTAAGTGAGTGTAATATTGCTTTTGAGTCTCTTCATTTTCAGGCTGACCACTACTTGGAAAACCCTTTTATCAAAAACATAGACTCTGTAGAATTCTTAGAGATTATTAACAATACAGGAGTCGATTTAACTCAATCTGACAGACAATTTCTGCAATGCTTCCTGAAACATCAAGGGGTATCTACGATCGCATTTTACAAGGATGGAAAAACTGTAAGTACCTACGAACAAGTACCTGACGGTGAGGACGAAGTGTGCTGGAGAATTACGGAATCTATTAAATGGTCAGATATTCAACTCGAAGCAGGAAAAAACTATCTAGTTTTCAATAAACTTTTGGAGGAAGAAGCAGGTTCGATGGCTTATCAGGCAAAAGACAATCTGTGGTATCCATCAACAACAATAGATAATCAATCGCAAGTAGATTTCTATTCACAGTTAAAGAAAAAATTTAACTATTTGGAGACGGGACAGTTTTTTAGCACACAGGGGATAAATATACCAGAATTTCGTGCTGTGGGAGATGAAAAAACTAATTTTGCGGTTTTTAATTATACAAATTGGAAAATCGATCGAGATCGAGATAGTCTACACAAGGAGACGCAAGCTTTTACAGAAGGGAAAATATTGGATGTAGAGGACTCTATTTTTTGTTATCTCAAAGAACAAGCAGATAGCAAACAATGGGAAAGTTTCTGCGAACGATACAAGATAAATCTTTCCCCAGAATTTCAGAAGGTATTGATTGAGTTGGGAATTAAGAACTGGATCGCGCAGAGTATTTTAAATCCAAACTTGGGCTTGCCTATTACTCCTCAACCATTTCCTGAAAAACAATTTTTTAGTATTTATGTCCGCAGCCCCAGAAACAAGGAACCTAAAGCGGTTGCGGTAGAATTTCTTTACAAAGATGGTTGTATATACATAAAAAATGTCATATACGACTTAAAACAAATAGAATCTAAGTTTCGATTCTTAAGAAGGCGAAGAAATAATTCAGAAAAATTAGTTAACGATCAAAAATATTTTGTAGATGACGCAGAGAAGCTGTATATTAGTTGTTATACAGACGACTTGTATACGCCAACGTTAATTGGACGGACTGGTATTATTGAAGACTTGGAAAGCGGAGAACTAACAATTGATCGAAAAAACCAAAGTGAAAAGAGTAGTAGATTCTTACCTTTGGTATCCCATTACAACAGCGAGATTAAACCTATCAACAGAATCCAAAATATGATATGTTTGGATTTGAAGAACAAAACATTTATTCAGTATAATGTACCTCCAAGGCAAAATATTGCCGCCTCGATTAAGAAAGGGTTTAGATCCTATCATTTGATTGGGAAGAGATATGGCGGAGAGTCAATTCCCACATCTGAGCTGATCGACCATCCCATCACAGCTTTACATTTTAGTACGCTAACTCAAAATGTTTTAAAAATCGGTGAAAACAGTCAGTCATCTCTGTTAGAAAAAGTGGCAAAAGTATTAATTGAAAATTGAAAAAAGGATGAATTTGAATGCTGCTTTCAGAAAAAATCCAGATTTTTCAGCGATCGGAAAAGCTCATCGGATACACTCACACCTGGTCTGAGGCGGGAGACAAGTATCAACGTCACCTAGAAGTCAACCTGCTACTTAGAGCCGATCGCACTTCTCGATCGCCCTTTAGACTGGTAACTTAGCCGACCATACGTGCAATAATCAGCCATATTATCTGGTACGCGATCGCCTGAACCTATGGATGCGCTAATCGGCAAAACTTTACAGGGTGGAAAGTACACCCTCGAACAAGAATTGGGCCGCGGCGGCTTTGGAATAACTTTCAGGGCAAATCACCGCTATTTAGGACAGCCTGTAGTCATTAAAACCCTCAACGAATCTCTGCGGCAGCAACCCAATTTTGCTGAGTTCGATCGCAAGTTTCAAGACGAAGCGAGGCGGTTGGCTTCCTGCGTTCATCCGAATATTGTCCGCGTCAGCGATTTCTTTGTCGAAGACGGGCAGCCTTACATGGTGATGGACTACATTGCCGGTCAGAATTTGGGCGATGTAGTCGGTTCAAATAATCCGCTGCCAGAAAATCTCGCAATTCTCTACATCACTCAAATTGGGGCTGCTTTGAAGGCAGTTCATCAAAAGGGTTTGCTGCACCGAGATGTCAAGCCACAAAACATTATTTTGCGCCAAGGTACTCAGGAAGTCGTGCTGATTGACTTTGGCATTGCCCGCGAATTTACTCCTGGTGCAACCCAAAGTCACACTAATATGGTGTCCGACGGCTACGCACCCCCAGAACAGTATTTTGCCCAAGGAAAATATACGCCCGCAACAGATGTTTACGGTATGGCGGCGACGCTTTATACTCTGCTGACAGCACAGGTGCCGGTGGCTGCAATTTTGCGTACCAGCCAGCCGATGCCTTCACCCCGCGACTTGCAGCCTCAGCTAAGTACGACAGTCAGCTCTGCGGTGATGCGGGGGATGACGGTAGAAGCTCAAAATCGCCCTGCTACCGTGGATGAGTGGCTGTCGCTGCTGCACGGGCAGCCTCTTGGTGCTGCGTCGCCGAGCACCGGGCCGACGGTGGCGGTGATTCCGGGACACGGGCCTCAGTCGCCTGTGGGATCGAGAACAGCGCCTGCGGTGGTGCCTTCAGGGAACAACAACCGCCAGGTTTGGTGGATTTTGGGGCTCGTGGCGATCGCACTTATTGTTGCAGGTTTGGTCGGGATTGCTAGGGTTTTCCTCAGCCGGCCGTCTTCGGAACCCGCACCGATAGCCCAGGACGATCGCACTTCGACCCCCGCAGATCCAGACGCGCGCTCAAACCCCGCACCCATTCCCGCGCCGACACCAACGCCTTTCTCGCCGACTCCCAGAGAAACTCCGCCGGCTGCTGAAACTCCAGCGCCGACTGCTGAAACTCCAGCGCCGGCTGCTGAAACTCCAACACCGGCTGCTGAAACTCCAACACCAGCACCAGCGCCAACACCAGCGCCTTCTCCGGAGGCTGTCGAACCCACACCAACAGAAAAACTTGTTGACAAAGAGTTGCCGCCCGATCGATCGCCCGCACCCAGCGAACAACCGGGAACCAATGATCAGAAGACTCCCACAATCCCTGGGTATGCGGTTGGTACGCCGGAAAGTCAGATTTTATCGGAATTGGGAGAACCGACTGACTCTCAAGCGCGGGGCTATTGGCCAAATACTCGCACCGCACTTTACGAAATATTGCCAAATCGGATTACTCTCGGCTACATTTACGATCGCGATTCGGGCCAGCTAGTACAAACAGAGGGTTCTTTTGCCCAGTCGGTGGACGATTTGGTAGTGCGAACCGCCTTAAACGGGATGGTGGGCGGCGCCAGCAGCGAGATTTTGCAAGGCTTGGGCGACGTGCAGCAGCGCCGGAGTAATCGGTTTACGTTTAGGAAGGGTTCCCTCGAAGGGATGATCGAACGCAATGAGCGCGATCGGATTTACATCGGCGTCTGGGACGACAACTTGCATTAATTAGGAATTACGCACGGGTGGTCAGAAACCGGGTTTTTTTGCCAGATACTTCGTTACAGCCCGCATTAACAGCAAAAAACCCGGTTTCTTTAGTCCCCAATCGAAAATCTACAATCCCAAATCTAAAATCGACTTGACCACTGTCAATAAACCTTTCAAGGTCGGGCTAGGAGGGCCCACCCCAAAAAAACTGGAACTCTTGTGGAACAGGCATCTTCCCTGTTCAAAAAAATGGTGCAAGATGTAAATATTCCCGACTCAGCTTTGTGCCCAAATCGAAAATCCCAAATCGAAAATCCCATATCGACTTGACGCAACACGAAATATTGTCTATCATAAAAGAACACACGAGGGGCTGTAATGGTTTCGACAGGGTGGCGAAAGCTGCTCCGTGATGCAGGTCGAGAGGGAGTCTACTCTCGTTAATATCGGCTCAAAAAAAATAGTAAATGCGAACAACATCGTTCCTTTCGCTCGCAAAGCCGTAGCTGTAGCCTAAAAACTTCTTGAGCTTGGTTTAGAGTGTATGCCACCTCACTCCGTTAAAGGTAGCATAACAACCCCCAACGGATGCCCTAGCTAAACGTTTCTAGTCGGCTAGCTGGGAAAGCAATCACTAGAAAATCCCCCCATTTGGGATAAAAATGGTTCCCGCCCCGAGGATTAGAGGGGATAAACCTGTGAACGATCGGAAGGTTAATACCCATTTTGGACGGCAGTTCGATTCTGCCCAGTTCCATAAAAGAAGTAGCGTAAAATCAATGGTTTAAGCCATTTGAAAGTTACTTTAAAGCATTAAAAGGGCCCAGAGTTAACTCTGGGCCCTTTTGTTTGGCCTATATCTGGCTTATAGCTGAGTCTAGAGCCTCCTCGCATCCCAGGGCTGTTTCATTCTCAGGAAAATCATGGTTTTGTAGGGGTAGTGCCCCCGTGCCTATCCCCCACCGACGCTCGAATGGGCGTTTCAGCCATCGGGGCAACCATGGGGGTTTGCCCCTACAGATATTGTTTCCCCCTGTTATTAAGAATGGCTAGGAGGGAGCGAGGTTGGAGGCACGAGAGTACGTAAATCCAGATTGATTTCTTACTCAAAATCGATCGGGCACTCAACAGTCAACAGTCAACCCTCAACCGTCAACAGTCAACCCTCAACCATAAATTACCCACCCATTAGTTACGCTGCAGGCTCATATAATTAGAACTTCACCTTGTCTGTGCGTTCTTGGAGCCTGTCGGGGGATATACTATTAGGCGGTAAAGCATTAAAAATCTTTACAAAGACCCCGATTTCTAAGCCTACTCCTACAAAGGACGGGTGAAAAATTATATGCTGATCGCTCAAAAGCTGGACAAATGAACCCAGGAATTGACTTACAAGGAAGTTTCGTAGAAGCCCTCATGAATTTGGGCTTACCGGCGGACATCGCCCAAGTGCTTTGGCTACCGCTGCCAATGTTGCTGATGATTGTCGCTGCCGTTTTCGGGGTACTCACTAGCGTCTGGCTGGAACGGAAAATTTCCGCCGCCGCTCAACAGCGGGTAGGCCCGGAATTCATCGGCCCTCTGGGAGTTTTAGCACCCGTTGCTGACGGTCTGAAGTTGGTATTCAAAGAAGACATTGTACCGGCAAAAGCTGACGCGCTACTATTTACCCTAGGCCCGGTAATTGTGGTGATTCCAGTTTTTCTCTCCTACTTAATCGTGCCGTTCGGAGAGCATATGCTGATCGCCGATATGGGGACAGCGATATTTCTGTGGATTGCCCTGTCTAGCATTCAGCCGATCGGCTTGCTGATGTCCGGCTATGCTTCCAACAACAAATACGCCCTCCTCGGAGGACTCAGAGCCGCGGCTCAATCCCTCAGCTACGAAATTCCCCTAGCTTTGGCAGTATTGGCAGTTGTGATGATGTCCAACAGCCTCAGTACGATCGACATCGTACAGCAGCAAGCAGGCTACGGGATTGTCGGCTGGAACGTTTGGCGGCAACCTGCAGGTTTCCTGATTTTCTGGATCGCAGCACTAGCAGAATGCGAACGTTTACCCTTTGACCTTCCAGAAGCAGAAGAAGAATTGGTAGCAGGATATCAGACTGAGTATACAGGCATGAAATTTGCCTTGTACTATATCGCTTCCTACGTTAACCTCGTCCTTTCTTGCCTGCTAGTAGCAGTTTTGTACCTCGGCGGCTGGGAATGCCCGATTCCTGTCGGAGTGCTGACAAATGCCCTGGGATTGAGCGAGACGACTCCTTGGTTACAGGTAATTACTGGCTTGCTGGGCATTACAATGACCATGTTGAAAGCCTACTTTTTCCTGTTTCTGGCAGTTCTGCTCCGCTGGACTCTGCCGCGAGTGCGGATCGACCAATTGCTAAATTTGGGATGGAAGTTTTTACTTCCCGTTGCTCTAGTTAATTTGCTATTGACCGCAGCTTTGAAACTTGCCTTTCCCTTTGCTTTTGGCGGTTAATTAATAATAGGTAAAGGGCAACAGCTAAACAAAAATAGCTGTTAACCAATTACCTATTATTAATTATCAATTACCAAAAACTCAAGTACAGAGAGAGAACACCATGCTAAAATTCCTCAATCAAGTAGGCGAATACGCCAAAGAGACTCTTCAAGCTGCTAAGTATATCGGTCAAGGGCTATCTGTTACTTTTGACCACATGAGACGCCGGCCGATTACGGTGCAGTATCCTTACGAGAAACTAATTCCTTCGGAACGTTTCCGGGGTCGAATTCACTTTGAATTTGACAAGTGCATCTCCTGCGAAGTATGTGTTCGGGTGTGTCCGATCAACTTACCTGTAGTGGATTGGGAATTTAACAAAGAAACTAAGAAGAAGCAACTCAAGCACTACAGTATCGATTTCGGAGTGTGTATCTTCTGCGGCAACTGCGTAGAATATTGTCCGACTAATTGTTTGTCGATGACAGAAGAGTATGAGTTAGCCACCTACGAACGTCATGAATTGAATTTTGACAACGTGGCCCTCGGACGTTTACCCTACAAGGTTACAGACGATCCGATGGTGACACCGATGCGGGAATTCGCTTATTTGCCGAAAGGTGCGATCGACCCCCATGAAGTTTCCTACACCGATCGCCGCGCCGGTCTGCGTCCAGAGGAAATTATCGAAAAGTAAGTAATTAGTCATTAGTCAGCAGTCATCAGTCATTAGTGAAATAACCAATTATTAATGACTGCTAACTAATGAGTAAAAACGAACAATAGAAAACTAATAATTGAGGATAAAAAATTGTGAATCTAGCTGAAGGGGTTCAAATTGTTTCATTTGGCATACTGTCGGTAATGATGATTGCAGGAGCACTAGGAGTAGTGCTGTTCTCAAATATCGTTTACTCAGCATTTTTGCTGTGCGGCGTATTTACCAGCATTGCCGGCTTGTACCTGTTGCTGAATGCCGACTTTGTAGCAGCAGCGCAGGTATTGATTTATGTTGGCGCTGTTAACGTCTTGATTTTGTTTGCGATTATGTTGGTGAACAAGCGAGAAGATTTCCGCACAATTCCCAACGCTTGGGTGCGTCAAGTAGCAACTGCACTGGTTTGTGCTGGTTTATTTGCGCTTTTGGGTACGATGGTGGTTTCTACTCCTTGGGCTATTGTCGCGACGACAGGAGCACCGGCCGAAAGTTCGATCGTCACAATCGCCAAACATTTCTTCACCGACTTTTTGCTGCCTTTCGAGTTAGCATCAGTGTTTTTGTTGATGGCAATGGTAGGAGCAATTGTGTTGGCGCGCCGCGATTTCTTCCCGGATGAACTGTCAAAGAAGCTATCCGAAACACCTGCTTTGAGTTTGCCGGAAAGACCTCGCGAATTAGTTTCTGCCGGAGATGTGTCTTCGCCAGAATCTAAGTAATATTATGGTGCGCCTAGCGCACCATAGTGTTAGTTTTGTAGTAACTTTAGATTGAGACAAAATCGCAAAATTTATGCAACTGCAACTCCAGTATTTCCTGTTATTAGCCGCCGCACTTTTCTGTATTGGTATTTACGGTTTGATTACCAGCAGAAATGCAGTGCGCGTGTTGATGTCGATCGAGTTGATGCTGAATGCTGTCAATCTCAATTTGATGGGTTTCTCCAATTATCTCGACCCTGTACAAATTAAGGGCCAAGTATTTACCGTGTTTGTAGTTACGGTAGCGGCGGCTGAGGCTGCGGTGGGTTTGGCAATTGTTTTGGCGATTTATCGCAACCGCAATACGGTAGACATGGAAGAATTTAACTTGCTGAAGTGGTAATTCATCAATAGTCATCAGTCAATAGTCATCAGTCATTAGCGACAAACTAATGCAGATTAAAGACTGATGACTAAGGACTAAGGACTAAGAACTAATGACTAATGACTTCTAGTAATTTCTAGAGTAATTCTACCTCCGAAATCAGGGATGGGGGCAGCAGGTTTCGAGAGTTGTAGTTTAACTTTTTCGACTAACGGTAGTTCTAAAAGCGCTTGAGCAATAGTATCTGCTAGGCGTTCGATTAATAAAAATTTCGACTCTTTGACTAGCTTTTGAATCAGAGTAATTGCGCTGCGGTAATCAAGAGTATGTTGAATATCATCACTTTTTCCAGCTTGCGATAAATCCAGCCAGAGAGTAACATCCACTTCAAACCACTGCCCCAAAACTTGCTCTTCCGGCAGATAGCCCGTATATCCGTAGCAGCGAATTCCTGTAAGTTGAATAGAATCCATTTTGCAATAAACTAAAAGTGCGTTGTCTATACCAATTTGTATTAAACCAGATAAAGTTCTCTTTCCCTTCCCTCTCTTTTTTCGCCCTTTTCCTTCTGCCTCTGCGCTCTTTGCGCTCTCTGTGGTTCAATCACTCTTATTCTATCTTAAATTTCACAACTCTCCTCCTTTCTCCAACTTGTCCAGTAAATCCTCAGCAACTTCATACCATTTCCGCCTAATTTCAGCATCTTCAGGCTTTTCTGTCAAGGTACGACCTTGGAATTCTGGATATTTATTGTAATATAATTCATCCACTTTTTGATAGAATATATCTTGATTAATGTTGAGATTTTTACGTCGTTTACCAATCTTTTCTTGACGAACTATTTCGGCTTCCTCTAAGGATGTATTGGGAGGTTGCTGGCGCGACGAAAATTTAGGTAAATCCGGCAACTTTGGCAACGTGAAACCAGATTTGACTACACTAAAAGCTAAAATTCCGGGCACCAAAATCACACTTAAACTGCCTAGGGTTTTCCAAGGAATTAACTTGAATGTGGGGTTGTTATTAACAATTTGAGGATTTTGGTGAACAGGAGTATGATTGCTGGTAGCAGTTTGAGTGGTGTTTTTGAAAGGGCGACCAACAAAGTTCATTGTCACCATTTGGGAAATTATACTGCCAATGTGAGAGAGTTTTGGATCTTTGAGTGCTTCGCGGACTGCTTTTGCAGATTGGTAGCGATCGCCCGGTTGTTCTGCTAACATCCGATCCAATACGCTGGCTAAATTTGGGCTGACACTGACGTGCGATCGCCAATCCCAAGTTTTATTATTGATATCGTACAATTTTTGAGGCTTTTTGCCGCTTAACAGTACCAAAGCCGTGACGGCTAAAGCGTACAAATCGCTAGCAGCAGAAACTTTACCCAGCCGCATTTGTTCCGCTGGCGAATAACCCTGTTTGCCGATAGCCGTATCCGATTGTCCGTTAAACTGAAGTACGGCATTGGCTGCGATTTGCTTAACAGAACCGAAATCAATTAAAAATGGTAGTTTGTCAGCATCATGCTGAATAATATTATCCGGGGAAATATCGCGGTGAATTAAATTTTTCGAGTGGATGTATTCTAAAACTGGTAAAAGCTGAAATAGCAGTTGAGTAACTTCGGCTTCGGTAAAATTTTTACCTTGCTGCTGGCGCGATATCAATATTTCTTCGTAGGTTTGACCTTTGATATAATCTTGCACTAAAAATAAAGATGGATTCCCGCCCAAATCCGTTCGCAGGAGTTCTCGAAATTTTGGAATTTGCGGGTGTTGGAGGTGGTAAAGCATACTCGCTTCGCGATCGAACAATTCGGCCGCTTTCGGGCTGTGAACCACCGGAGAAAACTCTTTGAGGACGCAATGTTCGTTGTAGCGGTTGATGTCTTCGGCGAGATAAGTCCGCCCGAAGCCACCGCGGCCCAATTCGCGGAGAATGCGGTAGCGTTTTTCGAGAGTCGAACCAGGGGTGAGGAGGGAGGAGTTAGACATAAACCACGGCAAATTGTTCGATTTGGGGAGTCGTCGAGCACAGTATAGCTTATTGTAGCTAAGTTTGTTTACCGGGGAGGGCGATCGCTTTTTTTGGGATGGATGAAGGAGAAGAGACACTTTACTTAAGATTCAGTATCTACCGACTTTTTTATTGTCTGGTTTGATCGGCTATGGAGGATTTACAAATCTCGATGCGTAAACCCCTTAGCATCTTTCCCTACATAACTCGCGGCAACATGGCCATCTCCAACAACTCGATACTTATAGGTAATTAACCCCTCTAAACCGACAGGGCCGCGAGGCGGCATTTGCTGCGTGCTAATCCCCACTTCTGCACCGAAACCGTAGCGGAAACCGTCGGCAAATCGAGTCGAGCAATTGTGATAAACTCCGGCCGCATCGACTCCATTTAAAAAAGTTTCGGCGGCTTCGCTGTCTTCGGTAACAATGACATCTGTATGTCTGGAACCGTAAGTATTGATATGGTTAACTGCCTCTTCCACAGAATCTACTATTTTGATTGACAAAATCAAATCGCTGTATTCTGTAGACCAATCGGTTTCTGTCGCTTCGGCAATATTTTCGAGGATAGCGCGAGTTTTTTCGTCTCCCCGCAGTTCGACTTCTTTATGCTGCAAAGCTTCGGCAACTGCGGGCAAGAAAACGGGGGCGATCGCACTATGGACTAACAAAGTTTCAATGGCATTGCAGGCGGCTGGGTACTGAGTTTTTGCATCGACAGAAATCTCTACTGCTTTCTGAATATCCGCCGCTTTGTCTGCGTACAAATGACAAATGCCGTCGGCGTGTCCCAAGACTGGAATTCTAGTATTTTCCTGCACGAACCGCACGAAGGAATTAGAACCTCTGGGAATAATCAAATCTACATATTCATCCATTTTTAGCAGTTCGATTGTTTCTTCCCGCGTGGTCAGCAACTGCACGACTTCTGGATTAACAGGAGTTTCTGCTAATGCTTGATGTATCACTTTTGTCAAGATTTCGCAGGAATGGACTGCTTCTTTGCCGCCTTTGAGAATGACGCCGTTTCCTGATTTTATTGCCAAGGATACTATCTGAATTAAAGCTTCTGGGCGCGCTTCAAAAATAATGCCTAAAACGCCCAAAGGACAGGTGATGCGCTTCAGAATTAATCCTGTATCCAATTCACGGTGAATTTGCACGACACCTACGGGATCTGGGAGTTTCGCAACGTCGCGCACGCCCGCGATCGCACTTTTCAACTTGCTCTCATCCAACTTGAGGCGATCATACAGCGGTTTCGCTATTCCATCAGTCTGGGCCGCCTTGCAGTCAGCCGCATTCGCCGCCACAATATCCGGCGCAGCAGATTCTAAAGCTTTCGCAATAGCCTCAATAGCTTGATTTTTGGCATCAGTCGACAAAACTGCCAACTTTCTAGCAGATACGCGCGTTTTTTGGGCAATTTCAATAATAGACATGGCAGTAAGTTTTAAATAGTTTTGATTGTTGGTTTTGAATTTTGAGTTGTGAATTGAATCCGCACAAATAAATTTCGGGGCGGTTTTCAGTCTTAACAATTTTAGAGGAAATTCTATATTTTTGTTGAGACCCCTGACAGCAATCCGCATTAACAGGTTAAAACAGGGAAGTATAGATAAAATCCCACGGTCATTTCCATTTGTCAATAACCTTTGGAGATTATTATGTCATCTCATGCCCCTTTACGCAAGGCAGGGCGAGCCACCAAAGCAGGCGTTAAACTGATACAGAAAACTGGCGGAAATCTCGTTTTAGCTTCCGGCGTCACCCTCAGCCTGCTGTTTGGTATGGTGTTAGCGCTATCTTTAGCCTCAGTTTTGATTCTCAGTAGTCCCGATCCAGTTACCGGATTGGCGATCGCACTTCCCATAACTCTGATTTTTAACATCGCTGCTTTTTTCCTATCGCCTTACTTGATGGACTTAAGCCAAAATTGGCTCTACAATACCCGCTGGGTTTCCCTAGCAGAAATTGAAGGCCTCAGTCCCGAAACAGCGAAAGTTATTCAGAAGGTTTGCAAGCAGAAAAAACTCTCTTCTCCGCGTTTAGGAATTATCGACGACCAAAACCCTACTGCTTTCACTTACGGTTCATTTCCCAACAGCGCTCGTTTAGTCGTCAGTCAAGGTCTTTTTACCTATTTAGACGACGAGGAAATTGCCACTGTTTACGCCCACGAACTCGGTCACATCGTCCACTGGGACTTTGCAGTAATGACTTTAGCTTCGACTTTGGTGCAGATTACTTATTTAATTTACACTACAACTCAAAGAATGGGTCGAAGTGGTGGCGAAAAAGCTAAAGATGCGGCGGCTACTGTAGCTGCTGTTGCTTATTTGTTTTACATCGCTGGCACTTATTTATTACTGTATTTGTCGCGGACGCGAGAATATTTTGCCGACCATTTTGCTGCCGAAACTACTGGCAACCCCAATGCTTTGTCTCGCGCTTTGGTAAAAATTGCTTACGGTATTTTGGAAGAAGGACAAAGAGCAACGGAACCCAGCATTTTGTTAGAAGGAACTCGCGCTTTAGGCATTTACGATGCCAAAGCTGCCACCTCTACCGGTACCGCTTACCGGATTTCTTCGGAACCAGAAAAGATTGGACGAGTGTTTTTGTGGGATATGTTTAATCCGTGGGGTTGGTGGATGGAGTTGAACTCGACTCACCCGCTGACTGGTAAACGAGTTCGCGCTTTGAGCACTTATGCCGAACAATTAGGCTTGGATATTGAGTTTGATATGGGTCGAATTGTCGCCGAAGGCAACGATTTGAGCAAACGGAGATTGTACGGCAATTTTGTGTTCGATGTGCTGCTGTACAGTGCAGAAACTCTGGGCTTAGCGGTGGGTTTTGCGATCGGCATTTCCCTGTATGCTGTAAACCCGATGATGATGGTTGCTTGTCCTTTAATCGGTTTGGGTACGGGAATTTTGCTCAAGACTCTGGTGATGTTCCCGAATTACCAACAAGCAGAACATTTTGATGTTTTAACCTTAATGTCTGACCCTTACGCAAGCCCTTTACGGGGTCAGCCGGCGCAACTACAAGGCGAATTAATTGGTCGCGGCGATGCGGGTTATGCCTTCGGTTCAGATTTGAAATTGCAAGACAGAACGGGAATGATTTATCTGCGATATGCTTCTCGTTTTGGGCCACTTGGTAATTTCCTGTTTGGCATGAAACGGGTTGAAAGTTTGATTGGAATGGATGTTAGCGCATTGGGTTGGTTCCGCCGGGGTGTTGCACCTTGGATGGATTTGATTCAGCTTGAAAGCGATAGCGGTACGACGGTTAAGAGTTATCACCGCTTCTGGTCTTTTGTGATGGGTATCGGTGCGATCGCGATCGGTATTGCCTCGCTATTTATATCATTTGCTGCTTGAGAGTTGAAAGGAATAAAGTCCTTACTACAAACAGTTTCATAGTAAAGGCTTTATTCCTCTTAAGTCAGGGTTAATAACTTGAGCATTCGTGTCCACTTAAACAGTTGAAAAATTAACCTCTTTGTGATTATGATTCCTGGGTGTTAAACCAGGGGCTTAACTTATGATTGAGAACTGTTAAGTGGTTGAGATGATTTGAATTCCGGTGTGGAAGACAATTGCTTCAGATTGATAAATACCGAAAATTGGCTGGTATCCAAAAACCCGCATTTAAGCTGTTTTTTCTTATGCAATTGTTGACCGATCGCACAAATTTTGCACATGATTTTAGCTCTTTTTGATGATATAATAGTCGTTCTGGAAATCATGGGCTAGTTGCTTGATTTCAACGCTGCTAAACCCAGCTTCACTCAACATTTGCAGCGCTTTTTCTTGACCCCACATCGTGCCCAATCCCATGCCGCCGTAGGCTAAAGAAACAGTCATGCAGTGCATACAAGAAATGGTGTAGAGTAAGGGCGCAATGGGATGCTCTAGATTACCGCCGACATCCGTTGTGGCGCGGATATCTTGCATCAGGTAAACGCCATCGGGACACAACGCTTTGTAGATGTTTTGGAGTACAATATCGGGTCTGGCTTGATCGTGAATTGCATCAAATGTGGTGATCCAATGGTAGCGATCGCACTCATCCAAGGTGGCGGCATCCTTGACCTCAAACTGGATATTGCTTAATTGCCGCAGTTGGGCTTCGGTGTTGGCATGGGCAATGGCTTCTCCCGAAAAATCATAGCCTGTGAATCGGCTATTCGGAAAGGCGACCGCCAGCTTGTTGAGTGCTCGCCCGCAGCCGCAGCCGACATCTAGCACCTCAATACCCCGTTGCAACGCTTCGGTAAGTCCGGGAATCAGTGGCAGAATGTGGTCAAATAGAGCAGATACCACGGTTTGACCGCTATCTTCTGCCATCACGGCATGAAAACGTTTGAACTCGGAGTAGGGTACACCGCCGCCTTTGTAGAAACAATCGATAATCCGGTCTTCCACCGATGCCAACACCGGAATGAATTGAGCAAAGGGGGCAATGTTGTCAGAAGCCGCAGCCCGTGTCAGGAATGCTGCATATTCTGTCGGCAAAGTGTAGGTTTTGTCGATCGAATTATAATCCACCAACCGACCCGTTACCATTGCACCGAGCCATTCCCTCACGTAGCGTTCGTTCAATCCGGCAGCATCGGCAATTTGTTGACTGGTAGAGGGCGGCAATTCTGCCATTGTGTCGAACAGTTCGGTGCGATGCCCGATCGAAATCATGACGGAGAGTGCGCCACTGTTGAGAATGTCCAGCATCCGTCCGGCGAATGCTTCTGCTTTGGTTTGATCGAATGTTTGTGTCATCATAATTTAAGCGTGATGGTATTCAAAAGTTTCTATTTGGAAGATAAGATTTATGCAGGGGTACGATAGTCAGATTCCTGCCCGTCAATTCAACATTTCACCTATCTGTTCTTGCACCCAAATTTCAAACAATTCGCGCAGCAAACGTTGACGCATCGCTAAATCAAACTGAGCCGGAATCAATGTTTCTAATCTGACGATCACCAGCCATCCTTCTACAGGGATAGGATGCCAAAGCTGACCGGGCAGGCTGATCGCCAACAGATGCGCCAAGTTCGGGTGGATTGTGCCGAGTTCCGCCGGGCCAAGGATTCCATTGACTTGAGCTTCTGGGCCTTGGGAATACTCGCGCGCCAGTTCGGCAAAGGATTGCTCTTTTTCTTGAATCCGAAAATACAGTTCTCGCGCAATTTCTGCGTCTTTAACCCGAATCAAAGAATAGATGACTCGATCTAGCGATCGCTTGCGTTGCAGAAAATAGGACTCTAGTTTGTGATGCCAATTTTGGTGTTTGAATTTCTCAATTTTGAGCAGTCGCGGAATGAAAACATTCTCTAAAAATTCCCGACTCATTCCGTGCTGTTTTAGCCAAATCTGCTGTGTGGTTTCGTCCAGCAGTTGATTTTGTTCGTAGAACTGCTGGCTGGCATTCACGATTTCTTCAGCGGTGCAATCGATGGGGGCGATCGCTTCATCAATGATGCTTTCGCGGTATAATTGGGGCAGCATTTGGTAGCTGGCAAGTCGAGGAACTATCTCCTCCCCAGAGATGGTGCGATTGCGGATTTGTAATAAAACTGCGGTCATAGCTGTCTGGCTTCAATTAAAGCCATTTGAACGAACAATTGATAGGGTAAGGTGCACAGTGTGCACCCTACAGATAGAGTTTTTACCCAGGACTTTCTAGTTGGGAATGGGAGTCAAGGTAACAGAGTAATTAGTGTTACCTGTGAATTGAGAGGCTTGAAGATAGTAGTTAGTTGCCGGAGCCAAGTTTTGGACAAATCCTTCGGAAATAGTGCCTCGCTTAACCACACTTCCAATTACCTCACCTGCATCGACGGCGCGATTGTTGTTTTTGTCTTGAATCAATCGGAGATCGGCATCAGCGCTGAGATTATTGAGACCAAAGTGATAAAATCCCTGGGTATTGACAGCGAGATGGATAGTATCGGTGGTGTCGGTGTTACCCACAGAACCTTGATGAGTTCTTGGTTTGTCGTTGGAAAAGACGGCACCGAAATCATCTTCTATGGCGAGGACTTTGCTGGGTGTTCCGATCGCGTCAGCCGATACTCTCAAATTGTAGGGAGTATCGTTGAACGCACGGTTCCGATTGACTTGCACCACGTAATTGCCTGCATCAACGTCAGCAACTGCTGAGGACAAGTTGATTACTTCATCCAAACGCAATCGATCGGAAATAGCAATTTGCTTATCGTTACCATCAACTAAGCCATTGCCATTGAAGTCGCGAAATAGTTGAACATTGAGATCGTCGGTCATACCAACCAGCCCAAGGTTGATATTTTTATCGCTATCCAGACGGAAACTGTAGGTGTCTTTGCTGTTGAGATTACTGATAGTGCGGCGCGGAACTACTACGGCACTATTAGATGGCAAGGTACCAAGGTCAAATTCAGCCATTTTATTTCTCCTTAAAGTGTAAAGGGATGAGTTAATTTGCTGGTTGTTTGATTAACTTGATATCAATCTAACGAGGCGATCGTTCCGAAACCGTTCCGAAAGCGTTCTCGAAGCGTTCCCAAAGCATCCAACCCCGATCGTCCGCGCGAATTTAAGGTTTGAGAACTTCGGCACACCAAACGCGATCGAAGGGAATTCCAGCTTTACCGTGGGCTTCTCGAATCACTTCCGCATCGGGCGCGTTAAGTTCGCACACCACGCGAGTTTTATCCAGCGACGCATAGGAACGCACCCATTCAATACCCCGTTCCTCATAGCACGCTAAAATTAATCGCTGGGCTTCCTTCCACTCTTCATCGGTAAAGCCCTTCGGATAGCTTCCCTCCCACACCTTGAGGATGGGTTCGTTCCATACAGGTAGCACACCTTCAGGTTCAATAACTTGGGCTGTCCAAACCTTGCTAAACCCAACATCGGCTTGGCGATAAGCTTGTCGCACAGACTCTGCATCTGGTGCCTCAAAGGTGCAAATCATGCGATCGCGATCGGCTGATAGTAAAGAGTAGTGCCACGTGGCATTTCTTGCCCCAAGACAATCCAAAACTCGCGTATCAGCTAACATTTCTGCGGTTATTGGTTGATCGGTCGTTGTTTCAACTTTGATGAGAGACATAATGACCTCTGTAAGATAATTTAAGCGTTTTTTGCAGGAATTTTCTGCATCTGTTCGATCGCCCGATCGACAGCAGTGCGCGCACGGAAACTCAGCGCAGGGCGATCTATGCGATCGCGCAGCGATTCAAACCGCGCGATCGCCCCTTCTCGATCGCCCAAACCTAAAGCACCCTCAATCAAAATTGCCCAAGCCAGAGCAATCTCGCTGGGATGATCGACCGTCTGAGCGGCTTCTAAAGCAGCTTCAGCGCGGGCTGTTGCCAAAAGGGGTCGATCGCACTCTAAATCGACTTGGGCGGCCCCAATCAGCACATAAGACAGCATCCGTTTCGCATCCACCTGCTGCAAAGTCGCGATCGCCCGCTCCAAAGCAGCATCCCCACCAATTTGCTGAAGCTGATAGTTTGCTAAAGCTAAAAGCGCATTGGCCACCGCACCTTCACTACCTTCGCCTTTAATTTTGGCGGAGACGATCGCCATCTCCTGACAATAAGGCAAGGCCGCAGCCGGATCGCCCGCTTCCAGTTCCGTCATCGCCAAATAGCTGAGGTTATAAAACTCGCACCAGTGATCCTGCTGGGCCGCGGCCGATCGCCACGCCTGTTGCCACAAAACTCGCGCTTGGGCATAGTTCCCGTGATGGCGCTGTACGGCACCCAACCCTTGGTCAATTCCGATGTTCTTCAAACCAACTCTCTCAGCCAGGGACTGCGCCTCTAGCAACAATGCTTCTGCCCGCGCCATTTCCCGTCCAATTTCCGCCAAGCAAGACCCGCCATAGGCCAGCAATCGCACGGCAGTAGCTGGACTCGATGCCCGACTTACCTCTGCTGCCCGCAGCGAGTGTTGGTGAACGTTGGCGAAGTTGCTGCGATCGAAATGCAAGATCACCAATGCCTCAAGTCCCGTGGCTTCTGCTTCTTCTAAACCGAGAGCATTTGCTTCATCGATTAAGCGGTGCACCTCCCTGTCGAGTTGAGAAACTCGATCGCCAGTAACGCCTGCGATCGCGCTAACCCGCAGCAATTTTAAATGCAATTGAATGCGAGTGCGATCGTCAAGTCCTTGACACTGCTCAATCCCAAGCTGAGCCAATTCTGATGCTTCCGCGTAGGCAAACAATTTCAAGCAACGTTCGGCTGCACAGAAGGCGCTAGAAGCGGCTAATTCTCGATCGCCCCCGATGGCGGCGTGACGAGCAATATCGCCAGCCCAGGCGTTGTCTGGTGTGGAGAGTTGATGCAACTTATGAGCAATTTGCAAATGAATCAAATGGCGGCGCGGTTGTGACAACTGCCGGTAGACAGCCTGACGCACAATATCGTGAGCAAAGTCATAGCCGATTTCGTCACCGACAGAGGCGCTGGGACGGATAATAGTTTGTTGTTCGAGCTGTTCGATCGCCATCAGCAATTTCGGCAGCGGATAGTCTGCCACATGAGCCACCGCTGTCGGTTTAAAGCTGCGCCCCAATGCTGCTGCCCAAGGCAAAAATTCGCGAGCCATGTCATCTAATTGGTGGAGACGATCGCGGATCAAAGCCTCTAAATTATCAGCATGAGTAGAGCGATCCTGGGACAATGCCCGGGCAACTTCCAGCGCAAACAGGGGATTCCCGCCACTATCGATAAATACGCGCTCCACCGCTTCTGGAGATAGCTCTAACGGATTAACCGCTTGCTGTCTGCGAATCAATTCAGCCGTTTGTTGTCGATCGAAAGGCTGCAATTCCAGCGTTAGCAGCCGTCGCTCTCGTCTGAGTGCCTGCACCACCCGCGAGATGCCCGCATTCTCCTCTAGTTCCCTGGAACGCCCGGTGCAGGCGAATAAAATCGGCTTATGACTCAGCAAGCGGATGGCGTAATGTAGCAATGCCGATGAGGCTTCATCGATCCACTGAATGTCATCTAGAATGACGATTAACGCAGCCTCACTGGCACATTCAGCCAGCAGTTGCACCACCGCATCAAATAGATGACTGCGTTCGCGCAAGGGTGCCGGAGGCATATCGGGCGGAGCTTTCCCAGGTTGAGCGAGCTCTGGGAGTAAGAAACCTAGCTTTGGCGGAATGTTGAGGGCGGGGGGAATAACGAGCGATCGCAAAACATCAATCCAGATACCGTAGGGTCGCACCATCTCGGCGGCAAATCCGCGTCCCCACAGCACTTGAACCGCATGTGCCGTGACTCGTAGCTCCTCCAGCAAGCGAGTTTTGCCGATTCCGGGTTCGCCCGCGAGCAAGAGCACTGGCGATGTCTCAGCGGTGGCGTTTGCGCCGCAGTTTGCAAGCAGTATCGGCTTTGCCCACTGCTGAATCGATGCCCATTCGCGATCGCGTCCCACTAGAGGCGACAAAGCCAAAGGTGAGGGAAACAAATTCGTTTGAGGTGGCCCGGCGGAGTGAGACGAGGGTTGAATGTCGGGCGCTTCGTCTTCCAGCAACAGTTGCTCGTAGAGCTTGCGAGTGATCGCACTAGGGTCAACTCCTAGTTCCTCGCGCAGCAAAGTCATGCAGCGGTGGTAGACTTGGAGTGCATTGGCGCGATCGCCGTTCAAATGGTGCGATCGCATCAAAGCTGCGTAGCTGGTTTCGTGCAACGGATCGATCTCCAGTAAGCGCTGTGCACAGCGGATTGCAGCCCGATAATCACCCTGAGCTTCCGACAGGCGAGTCAGAGATTCGAGCGCATGGAGCAATTTCTGTCGCAGGTGTTCGCGCTCTGGAAAAATCCACTCATCCTCACAACTCGGCAGCAAATCACCGCCGTAAAGTGCGATCGCTTGCTCCCAGGCTGTTCTAGCACCGTTAACATCTGCGGCTCGTTCTGCTGCTTCTGCTGCGGCGAATGCCCGTTCAAACTCAGCCACATCCAGCACGAAAGAGGCATGGGGATTCCATTGCAGGGTTTTGGCATCCGCCAGCAGGTAGCGATCGGCATCGGGGAGTCCCTGACGCAGGTGATGCAATTCCCGGCGCAAGTTGGTGCGAGCTTGGGCCTCGGTGGAATCGGCCCAGAATTGAAAGGCAAGCCGCTGACGGGTTTGGGGGATATCGCGATGCAGTACCAGGTAAGCCAACAAAGCTTGCGGGCGCTCTGTTGTGACACCGACAACGGGCTGGTCTGCACAGGAAAGGCAGAATCCGCCTAGTAGTTTGATATCTAACATAGAAAGCATATAGCTAGATATTATTTGTGATTTTAATCCATGCTCCGGCGTGTCAACTTCAGGAATGTCAGCAGGTGGCGATCGCTAATTGAAATGACATTGCTATACTATGTTATCCGCGCGGCGGTCTGTTTGAAGCCACAATTTTGTATTCTTAATATAAATGTAATATAGGTGCGGTATGATCGCTTTTACTACGACTCTCACTCAATGCAATTAACAAGGCCAACATGATCGCCAAAATTGCTACCATCAGCCTCTTGTTTATAGTTTTGACTCTAGCATTCAGCAACACGCTTTTCAAAAATCATCTGTTAAAACCTTTCACTGACAGCAATTTGTCCAACCAATTAACATCTGATTTGACAATCTTGACCGCCCAAACGGAAAACCAGGACAAAAAAAATACCATGCAACGTATTCTCGATGACAGTGCAAAATTAGAAAAACTAGCTGGCGATTTCCAATTTATAGAAGGCCCGATTTGGCATCCAGACGGCTTTTTGCTGTTCAGCGATATTCCCGCCAATATTATCTATAAATTCGGCTCAAATCAGCAAGTTGAGGTATTTCGCAGCCCTTCGGGAAAAGCCAACGGTAATACTTTAGACAAAGAAAACCGCCTACTTACTGGCGAACACGAAAATCGCCGCGTATCCCGCACAGAAAAGGACGGCCAAGTTATCACCTTGGCGGATAGATACGAGGGCAAGCGGCTCAACAGTCCGAACGATTTGGTGGTTAAATCTGATGGCAGCATTTATTTTACCGATCCGTCCTACGGTGTTAGTAAAGATCAGGAAGAATTGGGCTTTTACGGTGTTTATCGACTGGCACCAGACGGAAAATTAACTCTGCAGGTTAAGGATTTGGTGCTGCCCAATGGCATCGCTTTTTCACCAGACGAGCAAAAACTTTATGTCAACAATTCGGAAGCGGGATACATTGCAGTTTTCGATGTAAAACCGGACGGAACTGTTACCAACCAGCAGCTTTTTGCGGAGTTAAAAGACGCTAGTCAAGGCGGAGTTCCCGACGGTTTAAAGGTTGATGTAGAGGGGAATGTTTACAGCACCGGGCCGGGGGGAGTGTGGATTTTTTCGCCGGATGGCAAGCTTTTGGGGAAGATTTCTGTGCCTGAGACGGCGACTAATTTGGCTTGGGGAGACAGCGATCGCAAAACGCTTTATATTACGGGAAGTACAAGTCTGTATCGGATTCGCCTTAAAATTGCGGGCGTGCAGCCTGGAAAATAATCTAAAATTGGGCAGAGTTGAAAGTAAACTGGTTTTTATTAGGGGTAATTGACCGGGCATGATATAATCCTAGGTTTGAGAATCAGTCCTTCCCGATTCTTTAATCTCAAATCTCCAATCTCACATGGTATTAATAGCTCGGTTGCACAAATTTCTAACTGCTACAGTCGATCGCAAATCCCGATCGCACACAATATTTTGGTTAACTCTGAGCCTGACATTTGCCGCCCTCTATGCTATTTTAGGCTTGAAGCAAGCCTTTAGCGGTGAGTATATCGTGCAAGACGATGCGAGGCAGCACGTTTTCTGGATGATGCGATTTGTAGATCCTGAATTATTCCCCAACGATTTCATTGTTAATTACTTTCAATCTGTCGCCCCCGCAGGATACAGCACGCTCTACAAATTAGCCGCAACAGTTGGTATTCACCCGCTATTTCTTCACAAAATATTGCCGCTATTTCTCGGCTTAATCTCGACTTATTACTGTTTTGGGCTTTGCCTAGAAATGCTGCCAGTGCCGATGACTGGGTTTATTGCATCTTTGCTGTTAAATCAGCATATGTGGATGACTGATGATTTGGCTTCCACAACGCCAAGAGCTTTTATATATCCGATATTTCTGGCTTTTTTATATTATTTGTCGCGCAGTTCGTTGCTGCCTTGTTTAGGGGCGATCGCACTTATCGGACTATTCTATCCTCCTTACGCCTTGGTTGCTGCCGCAATATTAGTTTTGCGCCTGCTATGCTGGAAAAACGGCGGTTTGTGCTTGTCGGGCGATCGAACTAATTACCTATTTTGCACTACAGGTTTGGGATTAATATTTTTAGTAATGCTGCCCTATGCCTTAGATAACTCTGAATTTGGCCCAACTTATACCGCAGCAGAAGCGAAGCAAATGGCCGAATTTGCACCAGGTGGAAGAAATGCTTTTTTTCGCCCAAATCCCAAAGATTATTGGTTGACAGGGCGGGGTAGCGGGATGTTTCCCAAGTCGCTGTTTACGCCTGTAACTCACTGTGTCGCGCTGTTATTTCCGCTGCTGCTATTTTTGCGATCGGCTTTTCCCTTAGCAAATCAAATTCAAAGCAAAATCTGGCTTTTGCTTCAGCTATTTCTAGCATCCTCGGCGATGTTTTTTGCGGCTCACGCCACCATTTTCAAGCTATATCAACCCGGTCGGTATACAGCCTATACCTTGCGATTTATTGTTGTTTTAATAACTGCAATTGCCCTAACTTTAATTATCGATGGAGTAGGTCTTTGGGCTTCAAAAACCACAACAACATTTGATGTAAAAAACCTAGTTGCACTAATTACGACAGCGATTATCGCTATCGCCGTTGTCCTTTATCCCTGCTTGACCGAAAAATTTCCTACCGTCGGGTATGTAGAAGGTAAAATATCGGGTTTGTACAAATTTTTTGAGCAACAACCTAAAGATATCTTGATTGCTTCAATAGCGGGAGAGACTGACCACTTGCCAACATTTAGTCAGCGTTCTGTTCTGGTGGCCAAGGAATATGCAGTGCCTTATCAGAAAGGCTACTACAGCAAATATCAACAGCGACTTAACGATTTAATTCGCGCTCAATACACTCCCAATCGAGCTGTATTGCAAAATTTTATTAATCAATATGGAGTTGATTTTTGGATGCTCGATCGCAATGCTTTTACTCTTGAGTATATAAAGGATGATGGCTGGCTAAATCAATTTGATTCTACACCGGAGGCGACGCTTTCTCTAGAACAAGGGAAAATTCCCGCCTTAGCTTCAGCAATGACAAGTTGTGCTGTTTTTAAAAATGAAATTCTAGTGGTTTTAGATGCTTCTTGTATTGTGAAATTGACCGGGAATTAAGGCGAGGCAGAGCCTTGGGATATGCGTTCTCAGGAAGAGCCTGGGAACTAAGAAGAACTGTTCGGATTCTGAAACTAAAATTGCTGCACGGATCTTCTGTAGGAGCGATCGCACAATGCGTTATAATGCCCATAAGAGATAATGGTGCGAGTCAATGACACAGATTCTCGATCGGGAAATTCTCGATGGGCGAGTGGTGCTCAACGGCACTTGGGAGCAATTCAAGTTAATCCAGAAGGTTTCGGAAAATTCCCCTGGCATAAAGTTGTCTTTTTTTGCAGGGGCGATCGAGATTCTGATGCCGGGATTCCAACACGAAAATTTTTCTGAAATCATTGGTTACTTGGTGACTACTTTTCTGCTGCAACAAGGTATTAAGTTTTACCCTTCTGGTTCAATGACGCAGGAGAAGACGCCAGAAGCTTCTACTCAAGCAGACAAATCGTTTTGTTTGGGAGAAGCTAAGTTGATTCCCGATTTGTCGATCGAGGTAGTTTATACTAGCGGTGGACTGAGCAAATTGCCAAAATATCGGGCTTTGGGCGTGCCTGAAATCTGGTTTTGGGAAGATGGAACGCTGCGGCTGTATCATCTCCGGGAAGATGGCTACGAGCAAGTAATTAAGAGTCAACTGTCAGGATTGGAAACGCTGGATATCGATTTGCTAAGACGCTGCATTTTAATGGGTGAAACTGATTTGGCTGAAGCGGTTAAGGTTTTTGGGCAGGGAATCTCGATCGATCGTACATGACAGCAAAACGTTCGATTTTCCTCATGGGCGATCGAAATTTTAGCGGTTTTGGCAACATCTGGAAAAAATAGCATCCCCAGATCCCGGACTTCTTAAATAAGTCGGGTTCTGCTGTTGCTGGGAACGATAAATACAGTCTTTTGTAGGGGGAATCCCCCTGCGGTTGCAACTTCTAATGGGTAATGTTGTGGATATCCTGCAATTAAATAATCTCCGCAATCAAAGGTGAATATAGATCCGGGGTCAAGTTCGCAGACAATGAAAATTGCACAAAAGCTCGCTCGCCAATTATTTCTTTAACAAAAACATGGCAACACTTTACGTCAACCCGCAAACAGGCAGTGATTCCGCAGCCGGCACCCAATCGGCTCCATTCAAAACTATAGCCCGTGCAATCATCGCCCGCGCTGCATCGGGAACTACGATTCAGTTAGCAGCGGGAACTTACAGCGCTGCTAGTGGCGAAAAATTCCCCTTGGAAATTCCTTCGGGAGTAAAACTTATTGGCAATGAAGCTAACAAAGGTAGAGGGATTCTGATTCAAGGCAGCGGCAAATTTCTCAGTCCCACCGCTGCAAGCCAAAATATCACGATACAGCTAGCAACTAATTCGGAATTGCGCGGAGTAACTGTCACCAATCTCGATAGTCGTGGCACGGGAGTCTGGATTGAGTCAACTTCTCCGACCGTAGCTAACTGCACTTTCACACTTTGTAAGCGCGAAGGCGTTTTTGCCACGGGCAGCGCTAATCCTGCGATTCTCGACAACATATTTGTGGCAAACTCTGCGGCTGGGGTGATGATGGCGGGAACTGCTAAGGGAGTAATACGGCGCAATATTTTTCAAAAGACGGGTTTCGGCATTTCTCTGGAAGCTAAGTCGGCTCCTTTGATTGCTGATAACCAAATTTTGGAAAATCGCTCCGGTATAGTTTTAGCGGGGGAATCTCAGCCGATTTTACGCAATAATCGCATCGAAAAAAATACGGAAGACGGTTTGACTGCGGTGGGGAAGTCGCTGCCAGATATGGGTAATGCTCAAGATTTAGGCGGCAATATCTTTCAGAATAACGGCGAATTTGACTTGCAAAATGCGACTGGGGTTAAGATTTTTGCGGGGGGAAATCAGCTCAATTCTTCGCGGGTGAAAGGTTTATTTGATTTGGGCAATGTGACGCCAACTCCGACTCCTGGCGGGCTAAAGTTTAGCGACATCAGCACGCACTGGGCTAAGGATTTTATCGATCGCTTGGCAAAGATGAATATTGTTAGCGGGTTTCCCAATGGCACTTTTCAACCTTACGAGATTGTAACTAGAGCTCAGTATGCGGCTATGTTGGCGAAGGCGTTTGAATTGGTGCCGCGCCGTGATGCGACTGTTTTTAAGGATGTGGCGGCGGATTTTTGGGCCAAGGGAGCGATCGACCAAGCTAATCGAGCTGGCTTTTTGGCTGGATATCCAGACAGCACGTTTCGCCCGGAGCAGAATTTGACTAGAACTCAGGCGATCGTATCTTTGGTAAACGGCTTGCAGTTGGCGGGCGGCAACCCCAATTCTTTGAGCGTTTATGTCGATCGAGCTCAGATTCCCAGTTTTGCCACCGACGAGATAGCAACCGCCACAGAGCGCAAAATCGTGGTCAACTATCCCGCGCGCGAAAAGCTTGCCCCCGCCCACGACATCACCCGTGGCGAGATATCCGCCCTCATCTACCAAACTCTGGTAGCCACAAAGCGGGCCGAGCCCATTAACTCTCTTTACATCGTCTAAGGGAACTGGGAGACAAGGGAGAGGAGAACTTGGGGTACAAAGAACTCACATCTTCCACCTTTCTCGCTCAACAGGCTTTCCGGCCTGTTCGACAAAGAGTAGATTAACCTGAGTTCGGGTTAAGCAGAAGGGAGAAAAAAGGCATCGATATTGAGAGAAGGCTTTTTAGGATGAAGGCAATAGGCAATCAATCCACAGATCAAGTTGACTAAGAAATTGACCGGACTGCGACGGGTGAGAATGCTCAATCTGAGAGATGTTTTTTAGTTGGTCGATAATCGTCTCAATGATGGAGCGTTTGCGCGTTAGCAGCTTATCCATCCGTGGCATCAGCTTATTTTTCATATTGCGCTTTGGCTTTGTAATCAGTTGAATCCCAATCTGGGTTCAAAAACTTGGCAGAAATCATCGACAGCGCAAAATAGTTCTTCTAAACTAATCATGGGACGAGCCTGTAAAGCTTTGGTTTGATGACTTTTAACTTACTTGCTTGTCCCTTTCTTATCCCGAACTCACGTTACATATAAATCGCACGGCTCAGACGAACCCCGAAATCGGCATCCGGATTTGTCGTAGCGTCACCAAGTCGCTCTTGTATCACTGCAACTGCTAAGTCCCGGCGCTTTGGCGATCGTGATGCGTCGGCAACTGCCAGCGCTGCCGCCATCTGTTCGCGCGTGAGATCGGTGCAATAGCAGGGCGTGCCTGGTTGCTGACGCCACGAATCGGCGAGCGTGCCGGCGTCGAAAGCATCAAGCCCAGTGTCTTCGACGAGCGCCATCGTTACTGAGGAGCGACTAATTTCTAGCTCTAAGGTGTCGTCAAACCCATGACCGATGCCACGATCTCGAACGACCGAAGCCGGGCTGCACGTTCGTAGACATCGGACACGAGGATAAGCTCGTCCGCGGAGGTCTCCTGTAGCAGTGCTTCCAGTCCCTCCTTGACGATGGTCAGCCCACCGACCACCGAGCGTGCGAGCAGGCGCCCCGCCTGCGCCTTTGCTCGGGGCGACCAGTAGTCGTCGATGTTGTTGATTGGCGGCTCCAGGGGACCGGACGTGCCGTGTTGCAAAAGGTCGGCGAACGACTTCTGCTGCGAGGTCGCGAGGCGGCGCGCCTCATAGTCGGTGTCAGCGGCCACAACGTTCACGCCGACCATCGCGTAAGGGCGAGCCATCTGCTTGGAAGGCTTGAACCGCTCGCGGTAGATCCTCAGCGCGTCCAGGAGAAGGTCGGGAGCGAAGTGCGAGGCGAAGGCGTAGGGCAGGCCGAGATCTCCTGCCAGCGCCGCGCCGAACAGGCTCGAACCCAGGATGATCAAAGGGACTTCCGTCCCATCGGCGGGAGCCGCCACGAGCCGTTGTCCGGGCGACGAAGGTTCAAAGTACGCCTGAAGCTCGATCACGTCCTGGGGAAACGAGTCGGAGGCTTGGGGCGGCCGTCTCAGCGCACGGACTGCCATTTGGTCGGTGCCGGGCGCGCGGCCGAGCCCTAGATCGACGCGGCCTGGAAAGAGTTGGGCGAGCGTCCCGAACTGCTCCGCGATCACGTAGGGAGCGTGATTGGGAAGCATAATGCCGCCCGCGGCGAGGCGGATCGTGCTCGTCCCCGCGCCGATGTGTGCAAGCACGAGCGCGGTCGCGGCGCTCGCGATCCCGGAGGCGTTGTGGTGCTCCGAGATCCAGATGCGCCCGTAATTCCACCGCTCTAGGTGGGCCGCAAGGTCTCGCGTGTCGTCGAGGGCGGAGCGGGCATCTCCGCCCTGCTTGATCCGCACAAGGTCTAATACCGAAAGCTTCGTCATCACGTTTCCTTTTTCAGTCAAGCGTTCTAGGTCGGTAACACTGTTGTGTGGTCAGGTCGCACAATGAAAAGGGAAATGGCATATATGCCCTTCACTTTCCCTTTTGGTCTCACCGCAATTTGTGGCTTTTACATATAAATCACACGGTTCAGGCGAACCAGGAAATCGGCATCCGGATTTGTCGTAGTGTCACCAAGTCGCTCTTGTATCACTGCAACTGTTAAGTCCCGGCGCTTTGGCGATCGTGATGCGTCGGCAGATGCCAGTGCTGCCGCCATCTGTTCGCGCGTGAGATCCGTGCAATAGCAGGGCGTGCCTGGTTGCTGACGCCACGAATCGGCGAGCGTGCCCGCGTCGAAAGCATCAAGCCCGGTGTCTTCGACGAGGGCCATCGCCACGGAGCGATCGTTCTGGCGGTCAGCAGCCACAGGGATGGCTATACGGTCAGGGCTTCCAGCAGGCTTGCCCTTGGTGGCGAAGCAGCCAGACCCGATCGCATTCCACGCCTTGGCGATCGGTCGGCCTAGCTGTTGGGCCACCCAAAGGCTCTCAACCTGCCCGGCCTCGATAGCATCGATCTTGTCGTCGCGGTGGGGATAGTAATTCGACGTGTCAATGACGACTGTCTCGGCTGGTAGGTTGGCGATTAGCGGCGCGATTGTGGGAATGCGGTTAAGAGGGATCGAGAGGATCACCACTTCAACGTCCTCCACCGCTTGGGCCGTCGAGACCGCGCGTGCGCCCAAAGCCAGCACATCGGCCTCGATCGTCTCAGGGCCGCGAGAGTTGGCCACCTTCACGTCATGTCCGGCTGCACTGAGTTTGCGTGCCAAAGTCTTCCCGATATGGCCAGTGCCAAGAATGCCTATCTTCATAAAACGATTTCCTTGTACTGAGTAAGAGTCTCATTCCACTGCTGTACATCATTTGGGCCGGTCTTACCCGGAGTGAATTATACTCCCGCGCTAGTGATAAAAGAGGGTTATTCCGTGGGAGTTTCGTCGGCGCGCCGATCGACCAGATCGAGCAGTTCGGCCCGGTGTGCTGTCGCCCAAGCACGGAAACTGGTTCCGGGCCGACCCAGCAGATATGGGATGTCGTCGCGCACCGTGCCGAAATAGCCCAGCCGCCCGTCGGCCAGTTGTGTGCAGAATTCTATCGAGCTCTTGGCGTACCAGTCCTCGACCTTCAACCCGCCCGCCTTGAACAAGGCTTCCATGTCCGCTGGATGGCGCACGTCGCAGGTGATCGTGCGGCCCATGACCTCGCTCAACATGATGGCGAGTTCGGGCCCCGTCATCGTCTCGGTGCTGAGATAATAGTTCTTCGAGGCGTGGTTCTCGGGTCCGTCGCGCAAGACCTTGGCCGTGACCGCCGCAATATCTGTAACGGCGATGTAGCCGACCCGCTGCTCTCCCCAGAACACCGGGAACGAACCGCCCGTCGGCGGCGACACGTTCAACATTCCATCCATGAACATATTGGGGTGCAGATGCGTCCAGGGTATGCCACTGGCCTCGATGTAGCACTCGACCAGCGCGAACCAGGAGAATTTCGAGTCGGTGCAGTCGTCGTTGGCAAAGACGCCCTGATTGACGATGTGCTTCACCCCCGCCTTCTTGGCGGCGTCGACCAGCGTCTTGGTCTGGTGCGTCATGGCGATCGTGTAGCCGGTCAGGATATTGAGTCGATCGACACCGCAGAGCGCGGGCCCAAAGGTGCGCGGATCGTCGAGGTCGAACAGCACCGCGTCGCGACCTTCATTGCGAAACCGCTCCAAATCCTCCTGCTTGCGCACCCCGATACGGATGCGTGCGTCGCTCGGGTTTCGGTCGAAATCCTCCAAAATGAAGCGGCCGGTCTGGCCGGTGACGCCCATAAGGAAGATGAGTGGGCTGTTGTCGGTCGCCATGATTGCTCTCCGCTTGTTTGTGTGGATGTCGAACGGGAAGAGGCGTGGCGCGGCTCGACGATCGTGTGACGAGCCATGTCACGTCTCACTGTTGTGGTCGGTCTGGACGATCGGCGTGACGGGCGGGGAAGTTGTTCTCCAGCCCATGACCGCCTTCACATGAACAGCGCGCGGGTCAGGCGCACGGCATAGTCAGAATCAGGGTTGGTAGTGCTATCACCCACCCGCTCCACGATCGCCTCGATCGCAAGCTCGCGGCGCCTGGGCAAGCGCTCACGTTCCGCCGAGGCGAGCGCGGCAGGCATCTCCTCGCGGCTGAGGTCTGTGCAGTAACAGGGCGAGCCGGGCTGCTGGCGCCAGGACTCGGCAAGCGTGCCTGAATAGACCGCGTCGAGACCGGTTTCGTCGACCAGCGTCATCGCCACGTCGCGCTCCCGGTCGCCATCGGCGGCGACGGGGATTGCGATGCGACCCGCTGCCCCTGCAGGCGCGCCCTTGTCGGCGAAGGATGCGGACGTGATCGCGTTCCATGCCTTGGCAATTGGGCGACCGATCTGCTCGGCGACCCACTCGCTCTCGGCCTGCCCGCCTTCGATCGCCACAATTTCGCCGTCACGCTTGGGATAATAGTTGGACGTGTCGATGACCACCGTTTCGGCGGGCACGTCTGCGAACAGTGGTGCGATCCGGGGGATGGCGCCAAGCGGCGTGGACATGATCACCACATCAACCCGTGTGACCGCCTCCGCGGAGGTGACCGCACGGGCACCGTTCTTGAGGATGTCGATGTCGATTGTCTCTGGGCCGCGAGAGTTGGCTACCTTCACGTCATGTCCAGCAGCACTGAGTTTGCGTGCCAAAGTCTTCCCAATATTGCCAGTGCCTAAGATTCCGATGTTCATGTTGACTTTTCCTCCTGTGGCGCTATCGATAATGATGCGCGTAATCCTTTTAAGTGGGGTTGCTTTAGTCAGCCAAGTGCCGGATTGTATGCTTTAGTCAGCCAAGTGCCGGATTGTAGGACACAAGCGCGGCTTTTACTTCTGGTCTGTGGGTTACGTCTGTTAAATGACCAATCATCTGAGGAAGAACATTTTTTAATGGTGAAAGGTCACGCTTTCTGAGACGGGAACGCGCCCCATCCGAACACTGTTGACTGGTGCTGTGAAGTCTGGATAGCCAAACGCAATGGCAAACATCAGCTTGAGTTCATCGGAGATACCCAAATATTCGCGGATGGTCTGTGCAAAAAAGCCAATGGCGGTCTGCGGAATACCTCCTAAACCGCGCGCCGTCAGAGACAACAAAAACGTCTGGCCATACATTCCAATGTCACCGCCAACGCGCACATTATCTCCAAAGGAAGGCATGAAGAGCAGAGCGACATGAGGTGCACCGTAGAAGGTGTAATTTTTTGCAGCGGCTTTATGACGCGCGATCTTGTCGCCCCGCGCCACACCCATCGCCTCATAAAAGGTTTTGCCGTGTTCAATTCGGCGTTCACTATAGGCGCCATAAAAGCACTCCATATCGAAGCTAAAATCCGGCGTGAAATTCTCCGCTTCGTTTTGCTCGGTTAGAATGCGGCCCAATTCTTTGATCTTTTCGCCCGAAACGATGTGTGTGTTCCACGGCTGCGTGTTGCAATTCGATGGAGAATATTGTGCATCTTCCAAGACTTGCTTTATTTGAGCGTTAGGGACGGGTGTTGGTAAAAATGAGCGGAATGAGCGGCGCGCTCGAACTGTCTCTTCAAAAGAGAGCGTTTGTGATGGTTCATTTTCTAATTCAATGAGACCGTTTGAAAGGTGTGTTGCGTTTGACATCGTGAAACCTCAAAAGATGGTGTCAGTTGGAAGGTGGTTCGTGGTCGAGAGCCTTGGCCGAACGGGGATGACCTAGCCCGTTCAAGGTGTCGCGAAGCTCGGCAAGGTCTTCATCGGAGAGACGGCAGGCCGTCTCGATCTTTTCAGGGATCGAGCACGCTGCCTCGCGGAGTGCCTCGCCCGCTTCTGTCAGCTCGATAAGAACGCGGCGTTCGTCCTGCTGGTCACGGGTGCGCGTTACCAACTTCGCGCTCTCAAGGCGCTTTAAGAGGGGCGTCAAGGTTCCGTTCTCCATACCGAGCTCTTGCCCTACTTCCCCAACAGTGCGCGGGGTTCCCTCGTAGAGAGCGAGCATGACCAGAAACTGAGGATAGGTCAGCCCCAAAGGCTCAAGAAAGGGCCGATGAAGCCGAATGACGCGGTTCGACGCACTATAGAGGGCAAACGAAAGCTGCCTCCCCACCTGTCGCCGTTGGTTGATGTTCGAGTTGTTATCCATTTAAAAATCTAGTCAACAACTATTATATAGCACACTACATAATAGTTCGATACCTATAATTCACTTTTTTTCTGGGTTTTCTGTGGCGACCCCTATAAGTGCGTGTTTCATAGGGCGTGAAATTGGCGTTTCGCCAGCTTTGGCTTGGTGAGGCGCTTGAGCATGAGGCGGATCGTGGACACATATACGAAGGCTTCTGAGCTAGGCGGCACCGCCTCATAATCTTTGCTCAGAGGCCGGTTGCGACCCAGCTAGGCGAAAGTGCGCTCTATTTCCTTCATCTTAAGAAGCCTTCTCTCAATATCGATGCTTTTTTTCTCCCTTATGCTTAACCCGAACTCAGGTTAGATTATCTTGTGGAGTGGGCCGGAGAACCCGCCCTGAAAGGATTATTGAGAATGGTGCAATATCTCAGAAGAACCAACCCATATCCCCTCGCCCTTGCCTTTGATTGCCTCACTCTCACGCACTCTCACCCGCTTCCACTCTCCCAAGTCTTGATTTGCGAGTACCCGAATCGTTTTATGATTAAACATTAAGAAATTAAGTAAGCAATCCTTAAGGTTCGACTGTCAAATTATGGCTAAAATTCAATTTTCTCGGGGTATAGACGAAGATGCTGTGCCCGAAGTGCGCCTAACCCGTTCTAAAACGGGAGCTCAAGGCACTGCCACGTTTATCTTTGAAAATCCCAAAGCTCTCAGCAGCACCAGTACCGAAGACATTACTGGAATGTACATGATCGACGAAGAAGGCGAACTCCTCACTCGCGAGGTTAAGGCTAAGTTCATCAACGGTCAGCCTGCTGGTTTGGAAGCTCTTTATCTAATGAGAAGTCCCGAAGAATGGGATCGATTTATGCGTTTTATGGAACGCTACTCGGAATCAAACGGCTTAGGATTTAGCAAGGCATAATTGATGGGGAATAGGGCATGGGGTATGGGGCATGGGGTATGTGGCATTGGTTATTGGTTGTTAGTTATTTGATAATGAATAACTAACAACGAAGAAATAACAACTAACTAATGACTTCTTCGCTTTTCCCTCTTCCCTCTTCCCTCTTCCTTCTTGCTTCTTCCTTCTTCCTTCAACATCTGTTATATGACGCAAATTCCTCACCCCGACTTATCTAAAATAACCGTAAACTGCGCTATCATTACTGTTAGCGACACCCGCTCGGCGGAAACAGACAATAGCGGCTTGTTAACTAAGAAGCTGCTAAAAGATGCGGGTCACTCTGTGGTAGCTTACACTGTTGTTAAAGATGATGCAGCCAAAATTGTATTGCAAATGCAGGCTTTTTCCCAGCGTGAAGATGTAGATGCAATCATTTTTAACGGCGGCACGGGCATCGCTCCCCGAGATACGACCTATGATGTGATGGAGAGTTTGCTTGACAGGATTTTACCAGGATTTGGGGAAATATTTCGGTTTTTGAGCTATCAAGAAATTGGTTCGAGGGCGATCGCCTCTCGCGCAGTTGCAGGCGTCTATCAAGGCAAGTTAGTCTTTTCTCTTCCGGGCTCTAGCAATGGCGTGAAACTAGCTGTGGAAAAGCTAATTTTACCGGAATTAGTTCACTTGGTGACGCAGTTGCGCGGAGGATGAGAGCGAAAGTTCGGTTAATTTATTGACAATCAAGCAATTTGGTTACAAATCGTCCGAGGCATCCGTGGAGTGAGAAAAAAGCTTTTAATCCTCATCGCAAGCCCCCGGTTTGATCGGTGAGGTCGCTTTGTTCAATCTCTTCAATCTCTTCAATCTAAAATCTAAAATCTAAAATCGACTGACTGCATTCACCGCAAGAAACGGGTGGCTTTGAGCCTAGTATATGGCTAAAGTAAGGAAACATCAAAATTCCCCTGACTTAGACTAGATGATTTCGATGCAGAATGCCAGTGTCTATGCTAGCGAAGATTATCACCGGATTGCTCGGGCGATCGCCTTTATGCGACAACACCACCTAAACCAGCCGAATCTGGCAACTGTGGCCCAACACATAGGACTAAGTGAATATCATTTTCAACGGCTATTTACTCAATGGGCCGGCATTAGTCCCAAGCGGTTTTTGCAATATCTGACAGTTGAATATGCCAAGTCAAAAATCACTCAGACTAAAAGCTTTCTAGACCTAACATTGGACGTGAGACTATCAAGTCCCGGACGATTACACGATTTATTTGTGAACTTAGAAGCAATGTCACCAGGGGAGTTCAAAGCAGGCGGAGCAGGTTTGCAAATTCGCTATGGCATTCATGATACCCCCTTTGGCAAATCTGTAATCGCGACAACTGCCCGCGGTATTTGTAATCTTTATTTCTTGGATACAACAGACGAACAAACCGCCGAACAAAGACTGCAGTTGACCTGGAAAAAAGCTGAAATCATTCGTGATGAGCAAGCCACTCAATCATTGCGTGACCTGATTTTCACTTCAGAAACTCTCAGCGAGCAAAAATCACTAACGCTCTTGGTAAAAGGCACTAACTTTCAGATTCAAGTTTGGCGAGCACTTTTGCAATTGCCATTTGGGGCGATCGCAACTTATCAGACTATAGCTCAAATGGTAGCACGCCCAACTGCTGCTAGAGCTGTAGGAAATGCGATCGGTAACAATCCTATCGGCTATCTAATTCCGTGTCACCGTGTCATTCGAGAATCTGGAGAACTCGGTGGGTATGGCTGGGGAGTAGAGCGTAAAACAGTCATGTTAGGTTGGGAAGCTAGTCATACAATTTGCGATTGATTATCCTTTTGGTTTGTTGGCGTGGCAATTATGAACCGCCCGGTGCAGACCCGCACGCCCGGTGGTTTAGGAGGGAAGAGCTAAATACCCTTCTCGACCCGATTATGCAGCCCTACTTGAGACTCCGATTGTAGAAATCAGCAACTTTGTCAACGTAAATCTTGGGGTTGGTATTGTAGCTTTCTGGATGTTTCTTCGCATTGGTTTCCCAGTATTCGGCTGAAGGATATGCTCCTCTAAGTTGACGGGAGTTTTCTATAGGAGTATAAGGATCGATCGCACTATGAATAATCAAAACTGGTCTAGGGGAAATACGACCTATCTCCTGCACTGGCGTAGAAGAAGTTAGATCATATCCAGTCAACAAATGTCCAAACATCATGGTAGAAAGAAGAAATATCCCAGGTAATCCTGAAGCTGACTGCCAATGCTTCTGAATAATTGGATAAACCTCAGCGTAACCACTGTCAGTGACCACTGCTCCGATGTCAGAGTCATCTGCTGCTGCTCCAATTACAGTAGCAGAACCCATTGAAAAACCTAAAACCCCAATCTTTTTTGGCTTAAAGCCCCTGATTTTAAGCCAATCCACTGCTGCAATAACATCTCGCCTTTCTGTAATTCCAAAGGTGAAACGAGAATCAGCACTTTGCCCATGTCCTCGCAGATCGATCATAAGTATCGAAAAGCCTTTTTGATTCATAGCTGAACCAAACTCGGCAAACTTTCCAGCAAGCTCACAAGTCCGACTGGAATTCAATCCATGCACTAAAATTAATACCTTGTCTGTTGCTTGTTCTGGAATAAACCAACCAGCAATCTCCACGCCATCAGGTGTACGAAATGTTACATTTTCAGGAGGAACAGCAAAAACAGATGCTTTAAGAGGGTCAAAGCATCTGTTTGGCTTTGAAAGAGTATGTCCTGCATAAGCGGAGATGCCGAAATAGCCAACCACTAGAAATGCTGAGATACCAGAAGCTAACTTGATAAAAAGAGGCTTTTGGGCTTTCATCTATTTTGTTACCTAGTTCTTGCAGATTATTTTCAGCGAATGTTCGATAGAATTTCCTGGCTGCATCGGTACCGCGTTAGCAAGTTGAGTGAAATATTCCCCGACCTTCTTCCCTTGTTGCATTAAATTGTTGAAAAGGTCTACAGCCAATTTGGTAGGCCCAATATAATACTCAATACCTCTTTGATTCAGCAGTTCTTCAGTTTCGGGACAGGTATGTAGCATGAGTTCCATACCACGTGTCAAAACCATAAATTCTATACCTTGCTCTAAAATTTCTTCGATATCAGCAGGTTGAATACCTGGTTGGTGACGAGTACCTGTGAGTCTCCAATCCCATTCCTTAGAACCTCCAGGCCATACTTTACAATCTTTGAATTGACAAGTTTGGCCGTCAGTGGTTACTTTAATACGTCCCCAAGAGATATGAGTAATCAGGCTTTGATGACAATTGCTCATAATATTGTGTATTTATAAAAAAGATAAACAAAAGACATTTAACTAATGTAGATAGGAGCGCCCAACCGCTAAATTGAGATGCCCCCATTAACTTTAGTTAAACTGAAATTATCTCTATTCAGTAAATCAAGGCTCGTTTACAAACATCAAGTCCTTGAGTTAAGCATTCCTCTCGCCACTTTCGAGATATGGGTGCAAACATTTCTACCAACAGATGTTTTGTCCATTCATAGTTCTGGTGTGACTTACGCTCAGAAACCCGGTTTCTACCCTATGTCGATAGACCGAAAATAAATTTTATGGTCAAGGTCAATCTACACTAAAAATAGTGGGTTTCGCTAGCTTTCTAATCATATTGTTTCCGGTTGCATCAGTATTGTTCAAATATCCCAACAGTCAGTTGTCAGGAAATCATAATTTTACTCAACATTCAACAATCATCTCATTCGTGCAACCGGAATCACTATCACCAAGATAGGTTATTCGATGAAAATCCCAGCAACTTTGTCTCCATTCATAGTCATGTGTGCCACAAATTCATCTCCACCATCTTCAAAACTCAGCTTCCACAAATAAATCGGAAAATTACCTTGTTTTATTTCACCAAAATAATTAATTGAGTATCCCTTTTGCAGGCGGGAAGCAAGCTGCTCGCTAACATCGTCAAACATTTTTTGTGTAATGCTCGCTTTGTAGCCTGCATCACCGACTGTAGTAAAAAGCTGGTAATTTTTCGATGCTGTCGCATCCAAGATAACCTGCAAACAATCGATGACGTTTTGAGAGGGGTCGGTCGGGTTCATGCTCATGTCCTTCTTTTAGGGTTCTATCAAAATGTCTAACAAATGGCGCTGTGAATAGCTTCTACGGCTGTCTAATATCAAATCCGGTAGCATCGCCATTATTTATCAGTAGGGGGTGCGAGCGCAGAAATTTTAAAATCCACAGATTAGACTATTTACACTCACCCACCGCCCCAAGGATTGAATAATATCTATGCAACTTTACCATTTATAGCAGTTTTCAATCGAATTAAATAAAGACAGCGTTAGACACGGCACTGCCGTGTCCTACCCGATATCTGTACTTCACTATACTGAAAATCGCTCTATTGCCTCAGCAACAACAGTGCGGTGTCGGACTGTATTGCAAGTAATTGTCGGCTGTGCAAAACCGGAATCTACCAAAGCTTGCTCAATATCCAACCCAAAATACTGATCCAAATAAGGCTCCGTACTCTTGAGCAAAGTCAAAATATAAGGAGGCATTTTGGCATACACTTCCGACTGAGGATTCATATCCATAATTGTCAAATGTCCGCCAACACGTAGCAAACGCCTCGCTTCCCGGAAAATTTCTCTCGTAGCTTTCTGTGGCAATTCGTGACAAACTAAACAAATAGAAACTAAATCAAAAGCAGCCGCAGGCAAACCAGTAGATTCAGCAGCAGCGTGCACCCAAGTGGGAGATTTGTGATTTAAAGATTCAGATTCTCGCTGTTGGGAACGGTATTTAGCAACTGCTAAAAAATAAGGCGACAACTCTACCCCAGTCATCTTCGCTTGCGGGTAAATATCCTGAAGGGCAAAGGTACTCAGGCCCACGCTGCATCCCAAATCAACAATATCCTGCGGTGAAGAAGCAATTTTAGATTTGATGACTTCGTGATAGCTGGCGCGGAGTTTAGCATCGCCTTCTGCACCTGCTTCCGGCCAAATTGTGGCGTGAACTGTACGGGCGGCCACTTCAACTTCTGTAGCAGCTTCCCAACTCATATTACCTTTTTCATAAGCGTGGAATGATGTTAGATAATATTTCGGGTAAACAAGATCGGGATTTTGAACGCTGAGCAATTCTGCATCCCAATTCCGGGACAAAAGTGCTTGGGATTCTTGTCGCCAATGCACTCCGATTTTTTCTCCTCTTTTTATCATCATTTCCCGCGCTTGGTGCTTGGCTAGATTAGCCAAAGGCTTGATGGAAAGGACGCCATTTACTAAGCGCGAGGCTAATCCCGGAGTTTTCTTAACTGCAACCGTCATGTTTTATGTTTTTCTATTTTGCGCCACTTATTTTAACACGCTTAGGCGATTTTGAGTCGGTTAATATAATGAAATTTAACTTTATGCTGGCGAGTGAAATGCAAATGTTTGGTGAAAAAGACTTTTTTTAATGAACCGCAGAGGGCGCTGAGAACGCAGAGTTAGAGAAGAGAGAAAAGATCAGAGTAGGGCAAAAGTGGATCGGGTGGTATAATATTTATTTGTGCTTACCTACTTCCTTCTGGGGAATTCATCGGGAATCTGGAATCGGATTTGCCGAAGTTGGAGTATTTGGAAGAACACTTTAAATCGGGCTATTCAGGAGTTTGTGATGAGCAAATCTATTGTGGAATTGGTTGACAATTTGCCGTCTGGTGGCGTCACTGTGATGATGCTCAAATCCCTCGATTTTGTGGTTCCGGGGGAGTGGCATAATCTAACTGGTTTTGAGAATACTATTCAAGCGGTGACAGGGGAAACAAAGCGCAAATTAGTTGATAAAATTCGCGATCGCGCGATCGAGCTTTACGCCAACCCCAACGAACCCTATCAAGGCGTAGTCAGGCTTTACCAGTTAGCAGACAGCGCCGACAGTGCGTTAGGTGCAACGGCTATGGCGAATAAAATCGGCGAAAACATCGGCTTTCTTTCCTTTCTCAACCGCCTCACTCCCAAAGCTGACACAACTCAAACGATCGACTTGTGCGTCAAAGTGGCGATCGAGCTAATTGCCTTCTGCAAACTTAACAATATTTCCCTTGACAATGTGGGAAGCTTTGGTAATTATTTATCCCATTACAAAGGCGAATCTCTGATGCGGATGGCTGCATTAGTTTGCGCTGACGGTTTAATTCCCCTTGGCCCGGACTTCATTCGAGTAGCACAAAATACCCTAGGCGGATTGAATCCTTCAACTTTGCAGCACAACTCAACATTCCAAAATATCAGCAACCTAATTCCCGGCGCAAATAATTCACAAAAGTTCGGATTTGTGACAACAACTTTCGCCTCAGCGCAAGGTTGGATGAACAATTTAGTACAGTCTCGCGGCTTAACTCCCGCCATAGTTTTAGGCAATCTCAAGCAATACGTTGATGTTACCGATGACAAATTGGATTATGTGGCCGCGTTTTTAGACATGACTACCAATTATTACGAACATACGGGAATTCAGACGGTTGCTCGCCGATTGATCGATCGAGCTTATGCTGAAATAGCCTCTGGCAGATCCTAGAAAACTCGTCGCTCATCATTCTCAAGAACAGGCAAGATGCCTGTTCCACAAAAATTAAATTTTATTGTGGGCCGTTGCTCCTAGCCCGCCCTGAAGGCGGGAGTGCATTATTAATTGCTGAAACCATTGCTTAGTTTGCCTTCTTCCTTCTTCCTTCTTCCTTCTTCCTTCGGCTGTGAGTTAAAATAAGCAGATTATGTTTAGCAAACCTCTTTTAATCGCATTGTGAAAAACAAATCACTTCCTTCATCCGTAACAGTCAAGCTAGGCAAATTTGTCTGGACATCAATGTGGCAATTAATGATGTCCAAACTAGCGCCGCCCGATCGCACCGGAGCATACATTCGCCCCACCAGCAGTTTCCGCAACTTTGTCAGCACTGCACCAGACAACCCTCACGGGCCCGCTGCGGGACGGTATCGCCTCTTCGTGGGTACGGGATGCCCTTGGGCGCACCGCACTCTGGTGACGAGGGCGCTCAAAGGGCTTGAAGATGCGATATCTGTGTCTCTTGTCTATCCCTCTGAAGGGGGAATGTGGGTGATGGAGTCGCAGACTTTTGGCTGCAACACGATGCCCGAACTTTACCAGTTGGCTTTACCGGGCTATCAGGGGCGGTGTACGGTGCCGGTGCTGTGGGATGACTCGAAAAAGGCGATCGTCAATAACGAGAGTTCGGAAATTATTGTGATGCTAAACTCGGAGTTTAACGAGTTTGCTAGCAATCCTCAAATGGATCTTTATCCTCTGGATTTGCGATCGCAAATTGACGAGTGGAATGAGAAGATCTACCAATCGGTGAATAACGGCGTTTATCGCTGCGGTTTCGCGCAATCTCAAGCTGCTTATGACTCGGCTTGCAGTGAATTGTTTGCTGTTTTAGACGAGATCGATCGATCGCTCTTGAGGAGTCGTTACCTGTGTGGCCATCGGGTGACTTTAGCAGACGTGCGGCTTTTTACTACTCTATTCCGTTTTGATGCCGTTTACTACAGCTTGTTTAAATGCAATGTGCGCCGCATTCAAGATTACGAGCATTTGGGAGCTTATCTGCGCGATTTGTACCAGTTACCGGGAGTTGCGGGCACTTGCGATTTGGAGGCTGTGAAGCGCGATTATTACGGCAATTTGTTCCCGCTGAATCCCGGCTGCATTATCCCCGCTGGACCCGATCCGGCGACTTTGCTCAAAGCTCACGATCGCGCAGGGCTCAGAAACCGGGTTTCTTAACTTAATCTTGATTAGGATGCCAGAATTATCGCAGAAACCCGCTTGGATTATCTGCGTGGGCATCTGAAACCGGGTTTCTTACCAAAATCGGGCGTGAAGATGCCAGAATTATCGCAGAAACCTGGTTTCTTGGACAAGGAGGATGTGACTTCTAACTTCCCGATAAAATTTCTTCGAGTGCTAATTTCAGCGTCGGATATTGATATTGAAAACCGCTAGCTAAAGTTTGTTTCGGCAACACTTTCTGCCCTTCCAAAACAAGTTTTGCCCCGTCTCCCAACAGCATTTCTAAAGCAAAACCAGGCACCGGCAACCAAGAAGGCCGCTGCAAAACTTCCCCTAAAGTTTGACACAATTCATTCATCCGCACCGGATTAGGTGCTGTCGCATTCAAAACGCCTTCAACTTGCGGATTTTGCAAAGCGTACAAAATTAAATCAACCACATCCTCGCGATGAACCCAAGAAAACCACTGTTTTCCTGTCCCAATCGGGCCGCCTGCAAATAGTTTAAAAGGTGGCAGCATTTTTGCCAACGCGCCTCCCATTCCCAAAACTATCCCCAGCCGCAAAATTGCTAGCCGCGTTCCCGCATTTTTTGCAGGTTGGGCTGCTGCTTCCCAGTCTTTGCAAACTGCTGCTAAAAAATCGTTTCCCGCGAGGCTCGTTTCGTCAAATTCAGCGGTTTCGCTGGTTCCGTAATAGCCGATCGCCGATGCGCTAACAAACACAGATGGTCTAGGATTAGCATTGACGATCGCTTCCACCAATTTTGCCGTCGTCAGTTTGCGACTGTCGAGAATTTCTTGCTGGCGCGCCTCCGTCCACCTTTCCTCAGCAATCGGAACCCCAGCTAAATTTACAACACCATCGCAGCCCGGGATCGACTTTTGCCAATCACCAGACTCCGCAGGAGTGTAGGCGACAACTTCCAAATTCGGATAAGCTGAAGCGGGAAAAACTCGGCTAGCCTTCGCCGCATCCCTGCTCAAAACCACCACTTGATGTCCCGCAGCTTGCAGCTTCTCCACCAGCCGGCTACCTACAAATCCCGTTGCTCCCGCGATCGCTACTTTCATCTTTTACCAATAATGCACAGTTCTAGCAGTTTAGACGATCGTCCAAACTTGTTTTGAATTATACAAAAATAAACAGCAGCCTCGATCGCCTCCCCACAAGCTTTCTGTATTTTGATTAAACTGATATGGGACGCGAGGAAAACAAACCATGCCTGCAAAAAAATCAAAGCTTCTAATTGCTGCCTCCATCGCCGCAGCAGGTAGCGCTGCGGTCTACTTTTACTTCCAGGGTTTGAGCCAACAAGTATCCAACCCTCAAGACAGCGCCAAAGTTGTGCCCGACGAAGCAATGATGGCCGCGTTTATCTCCCCCAATCCCCAAGCGTTGGCCCAGTTGCAGCGATTTGGCACGCCAGGAGCTCAAAAGTTGATCGGTCAGGGTTTGAAGGGCTTTCAAGAACAAAGCTTGGCAGGCACTCAAATCGACTTTGACAGGGACTTAAAGCCTTGGTTAGGGGGGGTGATGGTCGCTTTGCTGCCCCCTGATGCTGCGACGAATACAGAGCCTCCAAAACTGCTGGTAGTAGTCAGCGTAAAAAATAAAATTAGCGCTTGGAATTTTGCTAATAAATTAAAATCTCAGCCCGGTGCAACTACTCAAGAAACCGAGTATAAAGGAGTTAAAATTTTTGAGATTGCAGAGCCAACTGGCAAGCGCTACAGTGTGGCTTTGCTGAACGACCAATTAGTGATGGCTCCTTTGAAAAAGCCTGTGGAATTGGCGATCGATACTTTTAAAGGAGAACCCTCCCTCGCTACGCAGCAGAGCACAACTAAGTTTTTTGCAGAGAGTGCTGGTGTTAAGAATCCGATCGCAACTGTTTATATTGCTGACTATCCGGCGGCAATTGAGCAATTGAAAGCTAATTTGCCCGCAGATATCCAGTTGCCTTGGACAGTGTTTTCGCAGTTCAAACAGGTCAAGTCTTTGGTTGCGGGAATTGGGGCGGATAGTGCGGGATTGAGGGTAAAAACTATTGCTCAGTTAGACCCTAAATTCGTGCAGCAAACTCCACAATTCGCCTCGAAATTATTGCCCAGATTTCCTGGTGAAACTCTTGCTTTAGTCGGCGGCAAGGGAATCGATCAAATTTGGTCGCAAGCAACCGCTGAGGCACAAGATAGCCCGGAAGTTGACAGGGGAGTTCAGCAGGTGAGGAATAGTTTTAAGCGGTTGGATTTGGATGCGGATCGAGAGGTTTTTGGTTGGATGAATGGGGAATTTGCGATCGGGGCGATCGGTTCCAATCAAGGGATTTTGTCTCAGTTGGGGATGGGGGCGGCGATGATTTTTGAAACTAGCGATCGCCCTGCTGCCGAAGCAACTCTGAAAAAACTCGATGCGATCGCCAAAAGCAATCCTACAGTCAGTGTCGCCCCTAGACAAGTTCAAGGCAAAGAAGTTACGGAGTGGCAAATACCCCAGCAAGGAACTTTATTCGGGCACGGTTGGCTGAATGAAAATTCTGTATTTGTAGCTTTCGGCGGGCCTTTAGTTGATGTGATTACTTCGACGCCACCCCAGCCGTTAAGCAGCAGTCCGAGTTTTCAGGCGATCGCTACTTCTTTACCGCGGGCAAACCAAGGTTACTTTTACATAGATATGGAAAAAACCATGTCTTGGGCTAACCAATATTTGCTTGCAGTACAGCCAAATTTAGTTTCACCGCCCGTCGCTGAATTGCTGAATTCTCTCCGAGGAGTTAGCGTAGCCACAGCTTCTACACAACCAACAACTGCTGAGTTGGAGATGCTTTTTGCCTTGAAATCTAACCGGTAATTTTTCCTCCTATTCTTCTATCCCTTAATATCCTTTCCGGTTGCATCGGAATAATCACATCGAGTCAACAGTTAACACTCAACCATTCAGTTTTTCGACCTGCCCGTCAACAGTCAACAGTCAACAGTCAACAGTCAACAATTCCGGAGGAGTGCAACCGGAATTGATATAAATCCCGTACACGACTTCGTGGCCGGAGTTTTTTCTGACAAAAAAAAGATGCTGCCCTCAATGGAGGGCAGCTACTCAAATAAAGCATCTTAAAGTCTCTCACAACTTCAGAATTAACCTTCAGACATTCCTGATTTATTCGGCAATTGCAAATCATCCGGATCTACGTAGTGACAAACTGCTTTGTCCATGCAAATCAAGGCCCAGCCGGATTTATCGATGCTCATCAACTTGTAAGAAGCTGGCTGAATAAAGAAACCTTTGTGGTTGCGGGTTGCTGGTTTGATGTTAACGTGGCTGTCAGTGCTCATGTTTTTACAACTCCTAGTATTATCCTAATAAAATCTGAAAACCGCTGAGCGGATTTGGCAATCGTCTAAGTTTTCAAATACTAGCACTGACTTCCTGAGTTTTCCATAAAGTTATTTATTGATTTATTACGATATCGTAATAAACCGCAAAACCGATTTCGTCGATCCCCGCCCAAAAATCGACTTGTTTGCGTGGTTACGGCTCCAGAAGCCACTGTTTAACGCGGGCGAGACTCTTCCAGTCGGGTTTTCTCTTTAATCCTTCTTCAAAATTTTTTTTAACTTCGTCGAGCAACTCTTCCGAAGCCATGAGAAGTTGCTGAGCCACTTCGACGTGGGGGCGCACTCCTTTGTCTTTGAGATCGAGGATCGCTACTGCTAGGTTGATGCGAGCTTGGGGGTCATGAGGGTTCAATTTAACGGCTGTTTTCGCTGCCTTTTGAGCCGGTGCAGGTTTATTTTCCAACAGGTAGAGCCACGCGAGGCTAGCCCAGGCATTGCCATTTTTGGGAGCTTTTTCGCACACTTCTTTAAACACGGGGATCAGATTAGCCGGGGCTTCGCCAGCTTGGTAGCGATCGAAACCGTCTTTAAACAATTCTTCAGGGGTCATTCGATTTCAGATTTTAGATTTGGGATGTTGCACGGAAAAGGGCATGGGGCAGTTAACAACTTTCTGCCCCATGCCCTCTTTTCCGATTTATGTAGAAAAAGAACTGCCACAACCGCAAGTTTGAGTTGCGTTGGGGTTAGTAAACTGAAAGCCGCCCCCGATCATAGCATCGCTGAAGTCGAGAACTAAACCGTAGAGATAAAGAATGCTCTTGCGATCGCAAACTACCTGAAAACCGTCGTAGTCGAACACTTCATCGTCGGATTTCACGGTGCTTGGATCTGCGAAATCCATCACGTAGGACATTCCAGAGCATCCGCCCTGGCGCACCCCTACCCGCAAGCAGAGGTCTTTACCTTGTTTTTCTCTCAGGGCTAAAACTTGACGGACAGCAGAGTCCGTCATTTGAATGCCGCGCTTTTCAGAAATGGCTTGAGTCATAATTTGCCGAACTCCTGAGACTGTCTAATGCAAAGAGTTTAATCTTATTGCTCCATTGTACAGGCATTCGCCAGAAGGCATTCGGTTAGATGCTGAAGGCAGAATTTTTAGCTTCTAATTTTTAATTCTTGCGGGGCCTCGTTCCCAAGCTCGATGCCCTCTCCCCCTATAGGGTTTATGATTGATAAGCAGCGGTTGACCGGCTACCGGCACCGCAACAATGCTTCACCCAACGGGCTTACTCTATGGCAGCGCTGAATCGCACTACTCTTCGTCGGCTACAAAACTTACCTCAAATTCCCAGCGTGTGGGAGGGCGATCGCCGACCCTTATCTAATGCTGACTCGCACATGATGCTAGATGACGATGACATTCTAGAAGGTGGTGGCGAGTGCATTCTCTGGGTCGATGGCTCCGAGGGAGTCGTGAGGGCTATGGACATGGTAGGCCCAGATGCCGGCCCAGAGGCGATCGTCCGGGCACTGCTACGGGCAATGGAACATCCCCAAAGTCCGGCTCCCGCAGTCCGGCCCCAAAAAATAGTAGTCAAAAACCGAGAAATTCAATTTTATCTGCGGGGCGTACTTCAAGATTTAGGCATTTCCATTGACTACGTGCCGGAATTGCCCCTAATTGATGAAATATTTCGCGGCATGGAAGAGGTCGCGATCAACAGACCTCCTGAGTTGCCTCCTCAGTATGCTGAAGTTTTAATGGAAAAAGCTGCTCAAATTTGGCAAGATGCTCCGTGGCGGACTTTGAGCGAACACCAAATAATATCTATTGAAATCAATCAGTGGGATGTCGCCAGCCTCTACGTGTCCGTATTGGGGCAAGGCAGAATGGATTACGGAGTTTTACTGTACCGTTCTCTAGAATCCTTGAAGCGGTTTCGAGAACGAGTCGTCAATGATGAATCTTTTGAAGATTTAGAACAGGCTTTTTTAGGGCAAGACTGTTTGTTTCTGACCTTTGAAAGTGCAGCAGATATTGATGAGGACGACGACGACGACGAAATTGATTTAGCCGATTTGCCTCCATCGGAAATTGAACCAAATTTCGGCAACCTACATCCTTTAGAAGGATTGCGATCGATTCTTTACGAAGAAGAAGCCCTCACGATGTTAGTTGCTCTCGAAGCATTTCACCGCTTTTTCCGCAACGGTCGCCGGAAATTGGGCTCAGACACTTTTCCCAGTCTTAGCAGCCGCTACCGCATCCCAGTGCCGCAGGCTGACGGAGAAATTCAACAGGTATCAGTTAAAGTTTCCACAATGCCCGAAGTGTCAGACGAATTATTACAGATGCTCGGTGATGACGATGATGACGATGATGACGATGATGACGATGATGAATTTGACAAGCCACTGCTACGGGACGATTTAGTACCGCAAAATTCATTTTTGAGTCTCGGCGCCGTACCTTGGGAAACGGTAGAGTTCCTGCGCCAAAGTGTCCAGTTTCACCAAGGTGCAGAAATTGATATTAATACCGCCGGAGATGGTTTGCCGGTGGTGATGATCCAAACTTCTCATCCGAAGGCAAAAACTATGATTCAGGATTTGAAAGAAGCTGGAGGCGTGAAGGGGATTGGTTTTAATCCGGGCGAAAATCCTTTTCAGGATGAGCAATACGACTTGGGTATTTTGCAAACAAAAAATGGGGAGCTGTATTTGTTTGGAGAATTTAATGAAGACGATCCGGTGCATAAGGAAGCTCGCAAGAAGTGGGATCGCCGCTGTAAATTAACCAACGGTTGGTGCGGTTTGATTATTGCTAAAGGGTTGATGGGTGCTTCTCGCGGTCAGCCTCAGTTTAAGGATATGATCGCTTTGCTTGAGGTGCGCTGGGTTTCTGCTAAAGACTTGGGAATTGGGCCACTTCAGTTGATGCCGATGTTTTGAAGTTAGTTGACTGTTGACTGTTGACTGTTGACTGTTGACTGTGGTGAGAAGAAAGAGGTAAAAGTAATTTGTAAGGTGCGCCACAGCGCACCCTCGTTTTTAAATTATTAAGGAGAATGATTATGTCAAATTCTACTCAAAAGCGAGAAGTGTTAGTCGCCCTTGATGCTGAATTAGCTGATAAAATAGACCAATTTACTGATAATTGGACGGAGGCGATCGAGCAGGCTCTCCGTCTCTGGTACGCTAAGCAAATAGAAGATAAGTTGCGGAAGTTTTATCAAAACCGCAGCCAAGAAAATATTGAGTTTGAGGAAGAATGGGCAACATTTGCTCAGGAACAAATGGAAGAAATTTTAATAGAGGAAGGTCTTTGAGACAATGACAGAAACTTATCCGCGACAAGGCGAAGTTTATCTTGTTAGAGCTTTGCGAACGATCGGAGATAGCAAAAAGCGTCCTGTTGCTGTCGTTTCCATAGATAGCCGGAATGAATTGAGCCCTACTGTACTGATTGTCCCTTTTACTAGCAATTTGAGAGGGGGCGAAACTCCGACTAGGGTTTTGATTTCTGCTGGTGAAGGAGGGTTAGAATCTGACTCGCTGGCTGTCTGCGACCAAATTCTAGCTGTCCAAAAGACTTATCTGGAACAAGGCCCTTATGGTCAACTTAGTGCCGATGTCCTAGCAAGAATTCAGAGGGCTATACAAGTGTCGATCGGCATTTACGAACTTTAATAATATTTCTGATATTCTAAATTTTGTTACAATTTGTAAAAATACTGTAAAGGATAGGTAAAATGCGGGTTGCGATCGCAGGTGCGGGACTGGCTGGAATGACCACAGCAGTCGATTTAGTGGAGGCCGGCCACGAAGTAGAAATTTTTGAATCCCGCCCCTTTGTCGGCGGCAAAGTCGGAAGTTGGGTAGATCCCGACGGCAATCACGTTGAAATGGGTTTGCACGTCTTCTTCGGCTGCTATTATAACTTATTTGCTCTGATGAAAAAAGTGGGAGCTTTTGACGATTTGCTCCTCAAAGAACACGTCCACACTTTTATCAATCGAGGCGGCGAAACCGGTTCTTTAGATTTTCGCTTTCCGGTGGGTGCTCCTTTGCACGGATTGAAGGCATTTTTCACGACATCTCAGCTATCCGTACAAGACAAAATTCAAAATGCGATCGCCCTGGGAACTAGCCCGATCGTCCGGGGTTTGATAGACTTTGAAGGAGCAATGAAAACTATCCGCGATTTGGATAAAATTAGCTTCGCTGACTGGTTCCGCAGTCAAGGTGGCAACCAAAACTCGCTCAAAAGAATGTGGAATCCGATCGCCTACGCACTGGGTTTTATCGACACTGAAAATATTTCAGCCCGGTGTATGTTGACAATATTTCAATTCTTTGCATCAAAAACCGAAGCCTCTGTCATGCGGATGCTAGCTGGTTCTCCCAACGAATATTTGCACAAACCAATTGTGGAATATTTGGAAAAGAAAGGAGCAAAAATTTACACGCGGCGCAGAGTAAGAGAAATTCAGTTTGAAGAAGGCGAAGAAACCCGCGTAACAGGCTTGGTAGTAGCTAACGGCGAAACCGAAGAAAATATTACCGCAGACGCTTACGTTTTCGCCTGTGACGTGCCCGGAATTCAGAAAATATTGCCCCCAGCTTGGCGCAAATGGTCGGAATTTGACAACATTTATAAATTAGATGCTGTGCCGGTGGCTACAGTACAATTGCGGTTCGACGGTTGGGTAACGGAACTCGAAGACGAAGCCAAGCGCAAACAGTTGAGCCACGCTGTAGGGATCGATAATTTGCTATATTCAGCAGATGCAGATTTTTCTTGTTTTGCAGATTTGGCGCTGACAAGTCCCAAGGATTATTATCAAGAAGGAAAAGGTTCGCTGTTGCAATTGGTGCTGACACCGGGAGATCCGTTTATTAAACAAAGCAATGAGGCGATCGCCCAACACGTACTTAAGCAAGTTCAGGATTTATTCCCGTCTGCGCGGGAATTAAACATGACTTGGTACAGTGTAGTTAAGCTCGCTCAATCTTTGTATCGCGAAGCACCAGGAATGGATGTTTTCCGCCCTGCTCAAAAAACTCCGATCGCCAATTTCTTTCTAGCAGGAAGTTACACTCAGCAAGACTACATTGATAGCATGGAAGGAGCGACACTTTCAGGCCATCAAGCCGCTAAGGCAATTCTCGAAGCTTACAGTCATTAGTCATTGGTCCTCTCTCGTTTTCTCTCGTTCCCAGGCTCGGCCTGGGAATGCCGATCAGGAGGCTATGCCTCCAGTATTCGAGAGGAAAAGCGAGGCGGAGCCTCTGGATCTGCGTTACCAGGCATAGCCTGGTAACAAGAAACAAACAATTCTTCAATCTAAAATCTAAAATCCCATGACTGATTGGTTAGAACACAGTGTTCAAGTAGAAGTAGCAATTCCCATCGAATTAGCGTGGCAACTCTGGTCAGATTTAGAGCAAATGCCGCGCTGGATGAAGTGGATAGAATCTGTTCATGTTCTCGAAGAAGATCCAGAATTGTCTCGCTGGAAACTCGCAACTGGCGGGTTAGAATTTAGCTGGCTTTCTCGGATTCTCAAATTAGTGCCGAATCAGATAATTCAGTGGGAATCGGTAGACGGTTTGCCAAATCGAGGTGCGGTAAGATTTTACGATCGCAAAGACAGCAGTATCGTCAAGCTGACAGTGGCTTACGGAATTCCCGGCTGGCTGGGAAAATTGATGGATAACCTATTTCTGGGCCGCGTGGTTGAATCGACAATTCAGGCTGATTTGGAAAGGTTTAAAGAGTATGCTCTGAAAGTAAAAGCCACATCTTAAATTCTGAGGACTAAAGTCCTGTGGTTTTTAATTGTAACGCGAGAGTCGATCGCCCCCCGGCCTCAGTATCATAGAAATGTGCTGCTGATTCCTTCTCGGTTCAGTTATGAGTTATTGCCTAAACCCCGCCTGTCAAAACCCGCAAAATGCCGATCGTACCCAATTCTGCCTGAATTGCGGCTCCAAACTGTTGCTCAGAGAGCGTTACCGCGCCATCAAACCCCTTGGGCGCGGCGGTTTCGGCCGCACTTTTTTAGCAATAGACCAAGACAAACCCTCAAAACCGCGCTGTGCAATTAAACAGTTTTTCCCGCTATCCCAAGGTACCAGCAGCAGCGAAAAAGCAGCAGAATTATTCAACCGAGAAGCGGTGCGGCTGGACGAGTTGGGGAAACACCCGCAAATTCCCGAACTGCTGGCGCACTTTCAGCAGGAACGCTATCAGTATTTGGTACAGGAATTTATAGAAGGTCAGAATTTACAGGAAGAGTTGGCGCGGACTGGGCCTTTCAGCGAAAGTAAAATTCTCAGTCTGCTGAAGGATTTATTGCCAGTATTGCAGTTCGTGCACGATCGCAGTGTAATTCACCGAGATATTAAACCTCCCAATATTATCCGCCGTCGCATTTCTCAAACTCCCATCATTTATACTTACCCCACATTAACCGGGGAATTAGTTTTAGTTGATTTTGGCGCTGCAAAAGTTGTGGAGGGTTTGAGACAAACCGGTACAGTCATCGGTTCTCCCGAATTCGTGGCACCGGAACAAATTAGAGGTCAAGCGGTTTATGCCAGTGATTTGTACAGTTTGGGGGTAACTTGCATTTATTTGCTGACTCAAATATCTCCTTTTGATTTGTTCGATATCAATCAAGATGCTTGGGTTTGGCGAGACTTTTTGAAGGTTCCAATTGATCCGAAATTAAGTCGCATCCTCGACAAAATGATCGAATCGAGTCTCAGTCGGCGCTACAAATCTGTAGCTGAGGTATTGAAAGATTTGCAGCCACAGCAGTCGGCGGGGGCGGGCACGATGCCCCCGCCCCTAGCAGCGCCTAAAATTCCCATGCCGCAGAGAACGCCTGTGGTGCAGAATACAGTGCCGCCAACGGTTGCAGGCACCATTTTACCTGTGCCGCCGATGCAGCGGGTTGTACCCGCACGCGGCCCTACTTGGAGGTGTGTTCATACTCTGGTAGGGCATTCTAATGCTGTCACGTCGGTAGCTTTCAGTCCTGATGGCGCGACTTTAGCTAGCGGCAGTGAGGACAAGACCATTGAGATGTGGAAGTTGGATGCGGGTAAGCGGTGGTACACTCTCACGGGTCATTCTGACTGGGTGACTTGTGTGGCGTTTAGTCCTGATGGCGCTACTTTGGCTAGTGGCGGCCGTGATAAAACAATTCAAATTTGGGATTTGAATAAGGGTAAGTGGTGGTACACTCTCACGGGTCATTCTGACAGGGTTTATGCTGTGGCGTTTAGTCGGGATGGTCAGGTTTTGGCTAGCGGTAGTCGGGACAAAACTGTGCAGTTGTGGAATTTGAATAAGGGAAGGCGGATGTCGGCTTTGACTGGTCACGCTGGCGGGGTGGAGGCGGTGGCTTTTAGTTCTGGCGGGGAGTTTTTGGCTAGCGGCAGCCGGGACAAGACTGTGCAGTTGTGGGATTGGCAAAATGGTCGATCGATTTGTACTCTGGCGGAGCACGGGGATTGGGTGCGGGCGATCGTTTTTGCGAGCCCCCCCTTGGTAAGGGGGGGAGTAGGAGAAGGATTGATTTTGGCGACGGGGAGTCGGGACGGTACGGCGAAGCTGTGGCGCGTGGATGCACAGGGGCGAGGGACGCTGTTGCGAAGTATGAGGGACAATTCTGGGGATGTTTTGTGTCTGGCGTTGAGTCCCGATGGTCGGGTTTTGGCGACTGGGAGTCGGGATGGCACGATTTATTTGTGGGATGCGGGTACGGGGGGTTTGTTGGAAATTCTGACGGGCCACGGGGGGGAGGTTTTGTCGGTGGCGTTTAGTGCTGATGGGGGAAGTTTGGCTAGTGGTGCGGGCGATCGAACTGTGAAGATTTGGCGGGGGATTGGGCATTAGGGGCGATGTCAAGAGTGTCCGTCTAAAAAATCTTATATTTATGCTTGACAGGCGATCGAATGTTCTGCTACATTAGGAATTCGTGAGGACGCATAGCTCAGTTGGTTAGAGCACTACGTTGACATCGTAGGGGTCACTGGTTCGAGTCCAGTTGTGTCCATAAATTTCATTCATTTATAAATCAAGGGTTTTAGGTTTGCCCTCCTACCGAGAGTTTTGTCTTTCGCTCGACAATTAACCTATTAGTTAGATCATGAATTTAAAAATCTGACGCACCCTACTGAATCACAATCAAATGATATTAGAGGATGGGAGACTTTACCATGACTGAAGCGATATCTAAGTTCAGGAGTTTTGATGAATTTCTGGAAGGAAAACCAGAAAACGGACGTTATGAATTACATAACGGATTTATGGTTTAAATGCCAAATCCAACTGGTAAGCATTCATCCAGCGCGGGTTTTCAATCGATAGAATTGGGTTTAGAAATCAGGCGATTACAACTTCCTTTATTCCCAAGAAATGTACAATTAAATTTAACGATAACTCTGGCTACGATCTCGATGTGATTGTATTAGATAAACAAGCCGTTGAAGCCAATGAGTCTTGATGGGAAAGAGAATCAGTTATTACTCAGGGAAATTCGGTTCAATTAGTTATTGAAGTAGTCAGCACAAATTGGCGTGATGATTATGCACATAAAATGATTGATTATGAAGCATTAAGCATTCCTGAATATTGGATTGTAGATTATTTGGGCTTAGGGGGTAGCCGTTATATTGGTTATCCCAAACAGCCGACTTTATCGGTTTATCAGTTAGTAGATGGTGAGTATCAAATTAAGCTGTTTCGGGGAGATGAAAGAATTGAATCAGCGGTGTTTCCAGAGTTAAAGTTGACCGCTAAGCAAATTTTTAACGGTGGATAAGTGCTGAGGCGATCGCATAGCTCAGTTGGTTAGAGCACTACAATGCCATTGTAGGGGTCAGCGGTTCGAGTGCATTTCTTTCCATACCTAAAACCCGCCCACAAAGCGGGTTTTGTTGTTTCTACAACCAAACTGATAGATTTGGCATTCTCAATTAGGAATGACAGAATATGTCTAGGCCAGAGATTTAGTATAGTTGCCACGTTTTGTCGAGGCTGTTGCTGAGTAGTTGCGTAGTTTGCAGGAGTTAGGTGTTAAAGAAACGCTAGCCCGATTCTCGTCGGCACCATCCCCATCCGTGAACAAAGCGCAAGCAAGCAGAACAAGAAAGAGAACCACTGTGAGAACGCGATCGCCTTGCACGGTAACAAGCAGAAGCCGCTAACCGGATTCAAGACGAATTTTTAGCGGTGCTGTCCCATGAGTGGCGATCGCCCCTGTGCTTAAATACTGAATGACTTAGGTTTTGGGCATATTATATCCCACATTCCGCAGATATTCACGCAGATTTAATTTCAAAGAAATTCAGAATTGCCAAAACCTCAAATGATTGCTATGCAATCATTTGAGGTTTTTTTAAGGTATAATAATTTGTGCCAGTATAGCAACCTTCAAAACTATGAAAAAGCCCTCTGAAGCTATAAATATCGTAAATTTAGACCATTTGGGAATAGTAGCGGGGATCATAGATGAAATGGAATTGGTAGAAGAAGTCAACAAAAAAGTGGGAATAAAAATTAAAGAAACCCTCAGTCCAGGACAAGTAATGAAAGCAATGATTTTGAACGGATTGGGATTTTTGAGCGCCCCAATCTACCTAGGGCTTGCTGAATATATCGATCGCATATTACGTGGGCTGGGTTAAGAGAGCGTGCGATCGAGAGTCATCGCCGTGAAAAACAGGTAAAATAGGTCAAAAGCCGTGCATCACCACCTGCGAACGTGTACAGAAAAGCTGAGCTTGCTCCCCTCCAACCCTTAGACTTTGAACTAGCCAACGGGTCTAAATTGTCAGCCCTCAACCGTTGGGTAAAAATGGCCCAAATAGTCCCGTGGTCTGAATTTGAATCAGAATATGCGGCCAACTTCCCCGCAGCGCATGGTGCACCTGCCAAATCCTTTCGGATGGCATTGGGGGCATTAATTATCAAAGAAAAACTGGGAATCAGTGATCGCGAAACAGTAGAACAGATCCGGGAAAACCCCTATCTCCAATACTTCATCGGTCAATCAAGCTACAGCAATGAACTACCATTTGACCCATCTTTATTAGTACACTTTCGCCAAAGAATTAGTCCCAACCTAATTAATAAAGTGAACGAACGCATGGTAGAAAAAATGCGAGAAATCACGCCAGTCCCACCCGAAAAAAAAAAGGATTCGGACGAAAAAAATGAGTCAGCCCATCGCGGAAAATTAATCATAGATGCAACCTGTGCCCCAGCCGATATTAGTTATCCGACCGACTTAGGACTATTAAACAGAGCCAGAGTTCATACAGAAAAAATCCTAGACATCCTGTATAAACAAATCAAAGAAAAAATCCATAAAAAACCAAGAACCTACCGTAATTTAGCAATAAAAGACTACTTAGCAGTAGCGAAACAAAGACGACCCACTCGCAACAAAAGAAGACAGGCAATTAAAAAACAACTTCAATACATCACAAAGAAACCTAGCTCATATTGAACAGTTAATCGATTCAGGTGCGAGCCTAGGGTGTCTGAATAAAAAGCAATATAAAACCTTGCTAGTCCTCACAGAAGTAGCTCGCCAACAGCAATGGTTATTTGACAACAATAAACAGAGTATTGAGGATAGAATAGTAAGTTTAAGCCAACCCCACATCCGTCCGATAGTCAGAGGAAAAGCCGGAAAAAGCGTAGAGTTTGGAGCCAAACTATCAGCCAGTTGCTTTGAAGGATATATATTTTTAAACAGGATGAGCTGGGATAATTTTAACGAATCAGGAGACTTAAAAGCCCAAGTAGAAGCATATCATAGGTTCACAGGATATTATCCAGAATCAGTTCATGCAGATCGCATTTACCGTACAAGAGAAAACCGAGCATGGTGTAAAGAAAGAGGCATTAGAATTAGTGGGCCACCTCTAGGAAGACCCCCAGCAAATGTGAGTAAAGCAAAAAAGAAGCAAGCTTTAGAAGATGAAAGAATTAGAAATGCAATCGAGGGAAAGTTTGGGCAAGGGAAAAGAAGATTCGGTCTCAATAGAGTTATGGCTAAACTTGATAATACCTCTGGTACAGTTATTGCAATTACTTTTTTGGTAATGAACCTTGCTACCTGGTGGCGCCGGGTTTTTTGTGTGTTTTTCTGTCTATTTGGAAACAGAACACCTGTTTTTAGGTTGAAGATAATCCCCAATTATAATTGGGGGGACTCGCTCCAGAAAAAACTTATCTTTAACTGAGCTTTCAGATATCGTGAGCTCCTGCTCTTGGGTGGCGATCGATTATTCAGCAAACCCTACCTATTTGACACATTTTTTGTGGGAAAAGCAACAGAACATCTAATTGGAGAAGGAGTGACACCCGAACAATTAAATGATGACAGAATCGGGAGAGCTTTAGACAAATATCATCAAGCTGGAACCACAAAATTATTCACGGCAATTGCCCTGAAAGCAGCGATGAAATTTCAAGTATCAATGAAAAGCGTTCACCTAGATAGCAGTTCAATATCAGTAGAAGGAGCATACAAAAACTGTCAGGAAAAAAGCCAGGAAGTTGAGGCAGAATCTGAAGATACAGAATCTTCCATGAAAACCATAAAAATCGTTCATGGCTATTCAAGAGATCGAAGACCGGACCTCAAACAATTTATCATTGATACGATCGTAAGTGGAGATGGAGACGTACCATTATATCTCAAAATAGATGACGGAAATGCCGATGATAAAAGTGTCTTTGTAGAGAGATTAAAAGAATTTAAAAACCAGTGGACATTTGACGGAATCTGTGTAGCAGACAGTGCCTTGTACACAGCAGAAAATTTGTCAGCAATGGCAGGAATGAAATGGATAACAAGAGTACCATTAAGCATCAAATCAGCTCAAAATAAAATCTGCAACATTGAAGATAGTGACTGGGAAGACTCTCAAATAAAAGGCTATAAAATAGCAGCCCAAACGAGTGAGTATGCTGGCATCAAGCAAAGATGGCTAGTAATAGAAAGTGAAATCAGAAAGCAAGCAGATCTCAAAAAAATAGTAAAGCAAGTAGAGAAACAATTAGAATCAGCCAAAGCCAAACTGCGTAAGCTGTCCAGGCAAAAATTTGCTTGTATTTCCGATGCGGAAGCTGCCATAAAAAAGTTGTCACAATTATGGAAATATCACCAAATAACAGAAATTAAATCCCAAGAAAAAACAGTTAAAGGAACAAAAACCAATCTGAAAAAACTCGCTCGGACACAGACAAAAGTTTATCAAATTACGGGTGAAATAGAACCCAGAAATTCAGCGATTGAAGCGGAAAAAGTCAAAGCCGGGAGATTCATATTAGCCACAAATATCTTAGATGCTGAAGCAGTAACTAATCCACAGGTATTATCGGAATATAAAGCGCAGCAAAGTAATGAGAGAGGATTTAGATTTATCAAAGATCCGTTATTTTTTACTTCCAGCGTATTCGTGAAAAAGCCGGAGCGAGTTGAAGCAATCGGAATGATAATGGGACTGTGTTTGTTAGTATATAACCTGGCGCAAAGGAAATTGAGACAACAATTATCAGCTACCAACGAACGAGTGAAAAATCAGGTAAAGAAGTTGACCAATAAGCCGACAATGCGCTGGATATTTCAGATGTTTCAGGCGGTACATTTAGTGACGATAAATGGAGCGAAGCAAGTCAGTAATTTAACCCAAGAGCGTCAAGATATCTTGCGGCATTTAGGAGAGTATTGCTGTCAATACTATTTAATATTTTCAAGTGAATAACGATTGAGATCGAGGTGTAGATATTTGTGAATAATTTTCATTAATTAGTCAAGACAATTTGCTCTGGGCATAAGTTTTTTTGCTTCAAAATATGAGTGACCAGGATAAAATAGCAACATGAATATATGAGAAAAAATCAATTATTTTAACTAACTTAGTTTAGGTAAATTTGACAAGCTTCTGTAATGCTAAAACTGCATAATTTCATCCCAAAAGCGTTTCGCTTCCAAGTTTTCACAACTGATAAAAAAATCCGACCCACATCTGCGGAATGTGGGTTATATCTTGATTCCCTAACAATAGCTGGCATAATAGGTAAATAGGCAGGACTAACCGCAATGAATGTAGAACGTACACACTCCTTGAACGATCGAGAAGAGCTTACTGTAAATTTTCCTCAAGAGCTATGTACGGACTGCCAAGCACTCGAAGCAAGACGATTTGCGGTGATAGTCGATCACATGGCTGAGGCCTTTATTTCTATTAATTCAGAGTGGCACTGCACCTATGTCAACCATAAAGCAGAGCAGCTTTTAAACAGGAAGCGGCAACTCCTGATCGGCAAAAATATATGGACTATATTTTCGGTCGATCTTACCTCTGAGCTATATAAGTATTGTCATCGAGCGATCGCAACGCCAACGGCGATCGAGTTTGAAGAACATTACCCCTCACTCAACAAATGGTTGAGAATTCGCCTCATCAAGAGTGAAGATGGGTTACTTATTTACTTCCAAGACACTACTGAAACATCTCAACTCGATCGACAATTGAAAGCCGAAATCGCCAATTCGCAGCAGGTGGAAGCCAATCTTCAGAAAGAACAGGAGTTTTTGAAGGCCATCCTAAACAACGTTCAAGCTGGCATTGTGGCTTGCGATGCCGATGGCATATTGACGGTATTTAACCAAGCAGCTAAAGATTTTCATGGATTACCTCAGCAGCCAGTTCCACCGGCTCAATGGGCAGAGTATTATAACTTGTATTTGCCCGACGGCAAAACACCCATGAATACAGAGGATATTCCCCTGTTCCAGGCATTGCAAGGACAGAACGTTCGTGATGTGGAAATGATGATTATTCCGCAGCAGGGAACGGCGCGAATGCTGTTAGTAACTGGACAGGCGATTATAGCTCCAAACGGCGAAAAACAGGGTGCAGTTGTTGTGATGCACGACATTACACAACGCAAGCAGGCAGAAACTGCTCTGCGTGAGGGTGAAGCGCAATTATCCAGCATCTTCCAAACTATTCCTGATGGCATCACTATTTTAGATTCTACCGGAAAGATTATTGCCGCAAATAGGGCAGCAGAGAGGATTTTAAGATTGACTCGCAGCGACATTGTGGAGCGAGGCTATAAAGATCCATCCTGGTTCATTACAACAGTGGAGGGTCATCCTTTCCCAGAAGATGAACTGCCGTTTGCGAGGGTTATGCAAACAGGCAAGCCTGTTTATGGTATTGAACATGCGATTAGCCATGCCGATGGAACTCGCAGGATTCTCTCGATCAATGCTTCCCCTTTGTTTGACGCAGAGGGACAAATTATCAATATCATTGCTGCTTTCAGCGACATTACTGAACGCAAGCAAACCGAAGACGAACGAGTACAGCTTGTTCAAGAACAGGCAGCCCGTGCTTTAGCAGAGGTTTCTCAACAACAATCAGCATTTTTAGCCCAAGTGAGTGCTGTCCTTTCCTCTTCGCTAGAGTATGAACAAACTCTCCAAAGCGTTGCAAAGCTGGCAGTTCCTTATTTTGCAGATTGGTGTAGTGTCGATCTGCTGAATGACGATCGCACAATTGGTCGGGTTGCAGTTGCTCATTCAGATCCCGAAAAAGTGAAGTTTGGCTGGGAGTTGGCTCAACGCTTTCCCAGACATCTCGATGATGCGTATGGCATTGCTAAAGTCATGCAAACAGGACAGATTGAAATTGGGATTGAGATTACAGATGAACAGTTAGTTGCCACAGTGCCGAATGCTGAATACCTGGAAATCTTACGTGGAGTTGGGTTAAAGTCCTGCATCATTGCACCGCTACAGGCACGCGGGCGCGTGTTGGGTAGCATTACCTTTGTGTTTACGGAATCCGATCGCCGCTATCGCCTGGAAGACATTCCTTTGGCTGAAGATTTGGCTCAGCGAGCAGCGATCGCCATTGATAATGCTCGTCTCTATAATGAAACACAACAAGCGAAATTAGCCGCCGAACTCGCTGCTAACCGGACGGCTCGACTGCTGGCGGTGATGACAGCTTTGTCTGAATCGCTAACCTCGGCTCAAGTGGCTCAGGTGATTATTGAACAGGGAATGTCCGCACTCGGAGCAAGTTCTGGTTTGGTTGCCGTATTAAACCAGGATGCGAGCGAACTGGAGATTATTCAAGCGATCGGGTATGAGCATATAGGAGAATTTCAGCGCAGTTTTTCAATTCATGCACCCTATCCTCTGGCAGAAGCTGTGCGAAGTGGGCAACCTGTTTGGGTAGAAACTATTGAAAACCGAATTGCCCGTTATCCTCATTTAGCTGAAGCTTATGCCAAGGCTGGTTCAGAAGCCTGGATTTCCGTGCCATTGTTGATTGAAGGACAAGCCGTTGGTGGGCTCTCGCTCGGTTTTTCGACCGTTCCCCAGCTCTCCGAGAGCGATCGGGCTTTCGTTTTGGCATTGGCACAGCAGTCGGCGCAGTCGATCGACCGAGCACGGCTCTACGAGTCAGAATCGCAAGCACGGACACAAGCAGAAGCAGCTAACCGAATTAAAGATGAGTTCTTAGCTGTCTTGTCGCACGAATTGCGAACTCCGTTGAATCCAATTTTGGGTTGGACTCGACTGCTGCGAAGGGGAACCCTGGATTCTGGCAAGACGGCGGTAGCTCTCGAAACCATTGAACGCAATACCCAGTTGCAAGTTCAACTGATTGAGGATTTGCTGGATATTTCTCGGATTCTGCAAGGGAAGCTGAGTTTGAACTCTTCTCCTATTAATTTGAAAACAACTCTTAAAGCCGCGATCGAAACAGTTAGTTTAGCCGCCGAAGCGAAAAACCTTCAAATTCAAACTCAGCTAGAACCCAATGTCGGCGATGTGTTAGGAGATGCTACCCGATTGCAACAGGTTGTCTGGAATTTGCTCACGAATGCCATTAAGTTCACCCCAACTGGAGGTAGAGTTGAAGTTGAGCTAAAAACGATTGATTCCTATGCTCAAATTCAAGTCAGGGATACAGGAAAAGGGATTAAGCCAGAATTTATTCCCTATGTCTTTGACACATTTCGACAAGCTGATAGCAGTATTACGAGAACCTTTGGTGGGTTAGGGCTGGGATTAGCGATCGTGCGTCACGTCGTTGAGCTACATGGTGGAATTGTCAAAGCCGAAAGTTTTGGAGAAGGACAGGGAGCAACATTTACTGTCACACTTCCCTTATTAGCCAGAAGCAATGACGTAAACAGTGACCACAACGATAATCTATCACTCAAAGCTCACACTTCACCCTTGGCTAGATTATGTATCCTGGCCGTCGATGACGAAGTAGACAATTTAGAGTTAGTTCAATGTATTTTGGAGCAAGCGGGAGCCACAGTGATCTCTGTATCTTCAGCAAAAGATGCGCTACAAAAGCTCAATGAATTGAAGCCAGATGTTTTGATTGCTGATATTGGGATGCCACAAATTGATGGCTATATGTTGATTAGTCAAGTCAGACAACTATCCACACAGGAGGGAGGAGAGATTCCCGCGATCGCCCTGACAGCGTATGCAGGTGAGACAAATCAACAGCAAGCACTAGCAGCCGGATTTCAAAGGCATCTTCCCAAGCCTGTCGATCCTGAAACGTTAGTGGAGACAATTGAGCTATTGCTTCATCACATCGAGTAATATTAATTTCGCTTGCACCATCCGTGATTAATATAATTCATCTGCATTAATCTGTGTTTATCTGCTCCTACATCTCCAAATCATATCAAATCCGATCGCCAGTCGATCTAAGGACACGGCACTGCGCCGTGTCCTTAGCCGTAACTTACCTGTGACAGCCTTGGGCGATCGCCTTCAACACCGCTAGCCGCACTTCTGGATGAGATTTCTCAAGCCCGTTCGCCCGAAAAACCCAGTGTCCGCCGCCCGCGTGCTCGATCGCAATTTTCTGTCCGTCAGGCAAAACTATTTGCCACCAATTCAACACACTGGCTTTAATAAGGTGGCACTGAATTTCGTTCAGTTGAGCCTCCATTAATTTCAGTTGACGCATGATTGGATTTTGGGCAGATGACTTCATGATTTTTCTCATTAAATGAATTCGACTGTTTCTCGGCTTGGATTTCAGTTTGCCGATTTTTGAACTTAACTTCACCTTCCGAAGTTTTTGCCTTAACTTCCCTTTCCGAAGTTTTCGCCTTCACTTCCCTTTTACCACCTTTAGGCTCAACTTTGACTCCAAAACCTTTAGACTTAACTTTTCCTGGGGCAGAAGTTGAAGTCTGTTCCGTGGCCGGCTTCTTAAACTCCGCGTCTAATTGGTCTAAAATCTCCTCTTGTTCGGGAGTATGTTCCGCTGGCTGCTCTAAATTGCTGGGATTGTATTCGCCAACCAACCTTGCCAAAAATTCCGAAATTGACAGTCCGGCTGCGGCTGCTTTTTTCGTTAAAAGGGCGTAGGTGTCGGTTTTTATGCGAATTTGTTTGAGCCGGAGGTTGGGATTGTTGTCAACGGTTTCGGCAATAGTTACTGCGGTAATCCTTTCTTTTGGTATGACATCGACAACTTCTTGCCACTTTTCCTGTAAACGACAGTCGCCATATTGGTCGGTAATTGCGTGTTTGAACAAAGGGACAACTTGAGCAACGCAGCTAGGCAAAATCTCAAATCCTGCTTTAATTAAGCGCAGGCAAATACTCGCAGCTTTGATAATTTGTGTGCAGTAAAAATATTGCCGACCTAATGCTTGTTCGCAGTAACTTTTAAAAGTTTTGAACTTGTCTTTGTACAATCGCAGCTTTCGGATCGCGTCCAGCATGATTCCTTGACGCACGTAGTCGAGAAATCCCCTTTTAATTTCGCCTGTCAGATAGTCTAAATCGTGAAAGGGAGATTGATTCTGGATTTCTTCTTCAAAGTCTAGCAGCGGGCCTGCAAAGTGAAAGTTGGAGGCGACATCGCCTAGGTAGAAGTTGTCAATTGATGTGGACATGATCTGGAATGGTTCGAGAAAGGGCACGATAGCACGGAAGTTGTGCGATCGCAAAGGAGAAGTTTTGGTCTATATCTTTGATACAATTTTGAGTTGGGCTGTCTTGTGAGGTCGATCGACCTTTTACATGGCATCACCTCAAGGCGGTTATTCAAAACTGCAGGTTTTGGCTGTTCGGCCTGACCGACCAGCTTTTGTTCTGTCACTTGTGTCTCATTATGAGATGTCGATTTAGATTTGTCAAGTATGACATCTCAATTTGAGATTTATGTTACAATGTCATCAAGAAAAGAACGAAGACAGGAGGGCAATTCACCATTGGAAGCCCTAAGAATCAACAAAACAGACTTATCACAAGATGAGTTTGCTTTTAGATGCGGGATTCCCCGGGCCACGTATCATAGATGGATATCTGGAGCCACAGAACCAAAATTTTCTCTCTTTCAGTTGAAAGCTATTTGCCGAGAACTAAAAATAGAAAAAATCGATGAACTTCCAGAGAGCTTTGGGCCGAATTAGCAATTAAATTAAACCAACAGTTAAAAAATTATTACTGCTGATACAATTTTGAGTTGGGCTGTCTTGTGAGGTCGATCGACCTTTTACATAGCACCACCTCCTCGGCGTTGAGAAAAAAGGGGCTTGAGGTATGCGCCCAACCCCCGAAAATACGCTTGGGTATGCAAGCACAATTGATAGACGCTACAAATAAGGCAGTTCTTCAAACCTGCATTTTGACCTTGGAGGCTCGCCCGGTTGCCTTTGTTTTGCCTATCTACTAGCAGTTTAGTGCCAGATTTCAATTTTGTCAAGCACTATTTTGCTAGCAATTAACTGCTATAATTGATGGAAGCTAAAGATCAAGAAACCATAACCTTGAAAAACCTTAGAGAAAGTGCAAATTTGACCCAACCTGAACTTAGTCGTCGAATGGGGGTAGGAATTCGCATTATTGGCGATTGGGAACGAGGAGAATCCATTCCGCGCTTCGATCGCGTCATTGCTCTGGCGCGCGAGCTAGGCGTACCTCTAAAAACACTTGCTAGATGTATGGGATTAGACGTAGCCAAAATTCCCGATGACCTACAAGCATTAAGTGTACTTCATCTTTCGGCGGAGGTCAAGAAGCTAGAAGCCGTGAAACAAGCTTCATGTATTGTGGCAGAAAATTCGCAAGAAAAGGAAAAGTCTCCATTAAGGCTTCTCAGAGAACAAGCTGGTCTAACCCGCCCTCAAGTCAAACAACATATCGGCGTTTCTGAGCGGATGCAAGCTGACTGGGAATCAGGAAAGTCCCTGCCAACTGTTGAAAACGTAGCTGCACTGGCTAACCTGTACCAGGTTTCTCTAAAAACTATGTTTGAGCTTTTAGGATTAGACGTAACCAAAATTCCCGATGACTTACCAAGTCGTGAGCCCTCACCGAACGACAACTAACCTGCAGGGGTTCGTCCATGTCTAGGGAAATGGGTTTGAGTCATGCACCCAAGCCCGGAAAATACTAAGGCTATAACTAAAAACTCAGAAGCCCGATCGACCTTTCATCGATCAATCCGTGACTTTCCCTCTCAAAGCTTTAATCTGCCCTCGCTTGGTTTTGCTGTCGAGACGCTTGCGCTGGGAACTACGAGTTGCTTTGCTGGGTTTGCGCCTTTTCGGTATGACGATCGCACTTTTAATCAGTTCTTGCAGCCGTCTCAAAGCCTCCTCCCGGTTTTGTTCCTGGCTGCGGTGTTCCTGGGCCTTGATGACAATCACACCTTCGGAGGTGATGCGCTGGTCGTTGATTTGCAACAAACGCTCCTTGTAGCGATCGGGCAATGAGGAAGCTGGGATATCAAAGCGCAAGTGAATCGCACTCGCGACCTTATTTACATTTTGCCCCCCCGCGCCTTGAGAGCGAATCGCACTAATCTCGATTTCGCGATCGTCTATGAACACAGTGTTAGAAATTTGTAGCATGATTCATCAGTGAGATAAAAGATACGGGGAAAGCAGTGCATCTTTTATATATATATAACTTAATTTAGTAGATCAATTATTTACACTTCTTAGCTGTCAGGATGAATTCGATGAGTTTTTTTCTATCCCATAACTCTATGTCGTTAGATTCAGCAAGGTTGTAAGCATTTTCGGTAAATCTGTTGTTGGTGATGACTCTTCCTTTATTTCCGTTGTAATGTCTGACGGCTCCTGCTACTTCTTGAACTGCTTTAATCCCAACGGGATTTTTGCTTCTTTTCGCTTGAACCACGGTTTTTGCTCCATCTTTGTATAAAATTAAATCCGCCCCATAATCTTGACTATCTTGAGTTAAAGTAACACCATAACCAAAATTTCTAAAATGGACATCGAGAAATCTTTCAAACTCTTTTCCTGTCATTTCATCTACTTCCAAAATGCCACTGTCTAATAAACGTTTTTTGTCCTCTTCTTCTTTTCTCTCTTCTTCTTTCTCTTCTTCTTTCCATCTATCAACTACCGATTTTGCAATAGCAACTGCAACGGCAGCGCCTCCTACTATAAAAGGCCACATAATATTACATTGATTTAAAAGGATTATTTATTATACCAGATTTACTCAGTATAGTTATCTCCCAAGATCACAAGCACATTGTGATCTTAATTACTGATAAATTAAACGTAAAATCCTCTTCTTTTAAGACCCTGACCTTGGACTGGGGCTTTTTGTCTGCACTCAAGTTCAAGTATTATTGACACAGTTAGGCGATCGCCCGATCGCTCTTTAACGACGAATATATTAAAACCTATCTCAAAAACAAACGTCAAAACAATTTGCAACCCCAGAATAATTAGTAAGGTGCGCCGAAACGCACCCTACAAAAATTAATTAGTCCGTACTACCAGTTTGCAGCGACTCTTTAGCAGTCTGTGTCCACTCAGAGTGGAAGAATTCACCGCGCGGTTTGTCGGTGCGTTCGTAGGTGTGAGCCCCGAAATAATCCCGCTGAGCTTGCGTGAGGTTTTGTGGCAATCTTTCGCGCCGGTAGCTATCAAAATAGTCGAGCGAGGCGCTAAATGCTGGCACTGCAATCCCCAGTTGGCAAGCAGTAGCTAACACGTCCCGCCAAGCTGATTGGCGATCGAGAATGCTCTGTTTGAACTCCGGCGCTAACAGCAAATTCGGCAACGTGGGGTCGTCCTTGAAAGCTGTTTTAATCTTGTCCAAAAATCCAGCCCGAATAATACAGCCACCCTTCCAAATTCGGGAAATTTCGCTCAAACTCAAGTCATAGTTGTACGACTTCGAGGCTGCGCTTAAAAGCGCCATGCCTTGCGCGTAGGAGCAAATCTTCGAGCAGTAAAGCGCATCCCGAACTTTGTTCACAAACTCTTTAGTATCGCCTTCGTACTTGCCGCTAGGCCCGGTCAGTTCTTGGGAAGCTTTGATGCGCTCGTCTTTGTAAGAAGACATGATTCTGGCATTCACAGCAGCGATAATTGTGGGAATGCTCACGCCCAATTCCAAAGCACTCATTACAGTCCAGCGGCCGGTACCTTTTTGCCCGGCTGCGTCCATAATTACCTCAACTAAGGGTTGCTTAGTTTCCGGGTCAATGTACTTGAAAATGTTAGCCGTAATTTCAATCAAAAACGAGTTGAGTTCGTCTGTTGTATTCCATTCGGCAAAAACTTCCTGCAATTGCTGGCCGTTCAATCCACCAACGTTTTTGAGCAAATCGTAGGCTTCAGCAATGAGCTGCATATCCCCGTACTCAATACCGTTGTGAACCATCTTCACGTAGTGGCCAGCGCCACCGGGGCCGATGAATGTGACGCAGGGGCCGTCATCTACTTGAGCGGCAATTTTGGTGAGAATTGGCTCTAGTAGACCGTAAGCAGTGCGGGTGCCACCGGGCATCAAGCTAGCACCATTCAGCGCGCCTTCTTCGCCGCCGCTGATGCCCATGCCGACAAATCCCAGTCCCATCGATTCTAAATCTTTGGTGCGGCGTTCGGTGTCGTCGTAGAGCGAGTTGCCCCCGTCAATAATCATGTCGCCCGGTGACAGCATGGGTTTGAGCTGGTCGATGACCGCATCTACGGGTTTCCCAGCTTGCACCATGACTAAGATTCGGCGTGGGGTTTCTAGGGCATCGACGAATTCTGTCAGAGTCTTGGCGGCTACAATGTTCTTGCCGGGGGCGCGTAGGGCCATGAAGTCGTCGGTTTTGGCTGCGGTGCGGTTGTATACAGCCACGGAGAAGCCTCTGCTTTCGACGTTGAGCGCTAGGTTTTCGCCCATCACTGCTAGACCGATTAAACCAAAATTTTGCTTTGTCATGCTAATAACCCGCTGGTTGTTCCCGCTTGATGATAGGTTTGCGAGAGAGGAAAGCGAGGCGGGGTGTACCGCTTTCCGGTGGACTAAAAGTATTGGACAATAGACCTAGGAGGTTTAGGTTTATTTTTATATTCTCAGAATTGCTGTTTGGTAAATCAGTAGGGTTTTTTTAAGATTTAAGGGATATTAATGACGCGGGCAGGTGATGATAAGGCAGGTATTATGTCGATCGCGGTAACGGTAGATACAAACAAGCGGACATTTTGAGGAAAATTGAGGAGACTGTTTTAACTATGGAAGATTTGCAGTATCTCGCGGCCTGGGTGAAGGAGCAACACGCTCGCGAGTATATTTTGACTTGGCTGCTGAGTCAGCAGGGGCTGTGGTGGTCTGATGGGGATATTTATCAGGCCGTTTTGCAAAAGTCGGGAAAGCTTTTGAAAGCTTATGTTCAAAAAAGGCAAGCGGGAGAGTTATTTGAGGGAATTTCTGAGAAGTTGGGAGGAGATGATAATTGGGATGATTTGGCGGCGAGTTTGGCGCGGATTCTTGCGGTTTATCAGGAGGAATTATCGCATTTGCAAGAGCGCGATCGCAAGGGGGATGGGGTAAAAAAAAATTTGATTAGCCAACCGTTGACTGGAGATCCTTTGCCGCTTTTGGAGGTGCAGCAAGCTTTGCCCGATCCTTATGCGGATACCTTGACGGGGAGATAATTGCTCATCATTTTTGTGGATGGAGGCTCATCTGAGAAACCGGGTTTCTTCCCTTATTTCTCATACTCAACCCAAATTGTCGCCGAAACCCGGTTTCTCGCCACTTGGGCGACAGTTCTGGATCTAGATTCAAGGATTGAGAATAGGTGTAATATCTAGAAGAAATCCGGGAAGTACATCTTCACCCGAAAGTGTAGGCGGTTGGTCAAAAGAGAAATTAATCACTTCTGCTACATCTTCAGACAACCGATAGATTTCTACTAAAGGCGTTTGGGGGTCAATTAGCCAACCTAAGCGACAGCCGTTAGTTCGATAATACCGCATTTTAGCCCGCAATGTTTCTAGGGAATCACTTTGCGAGCGTAATTCTATTATAAAGTCCGGGCACAGGGGAGGAAATTTGCGCTTATCTTCTGCAGATAATGCTTCCCAACGTTCTAGGAGTACCCAAGCAGCATCAGGGGAACGCTTCGCACCGTTAGGTAATTGAAAGACGGTGGAAGAGTCAAAAACTTTTCCCAATCGAGTCTGACGATTCCACAAACCGAGTCCCAGGTTTAGATCGGAATTTCTGATGCCGTTTTCGCCGCCTGTTGGAGGCATAATAATTAGTTCTCCTTCGGGGGTTTGTTCTAATCGCCACTCTTCATTAGCGATGGACAATTGATAAAATTGTTCGTCGGTTAAAGCGACGGCTGCAGGTAGGTTGAGAGTTATAGTTTCCATCGTTGATATTATCGCCAACTAGGTTGGTTTTATTATAGATCGCACTTTCTGAAAATTTTCTCAAAAAGATCGCACGCTCAGAAACCGGGTTTCTTTCGATATTTCTCGTACTCAACTGAAAATTGTCGCAGAAACTCGGTTTCTCGCCACGCAGCTAATCCCAGGAACCGGGTTTCTTCCGATATTTCTCGTACTCAACTGAAAATTGTCGCAGAAACTCGGTTTCTCGCCACCCAACGAGAGAAATTAGATCGCAAATCCGCGATAATTTATCACAATCACCCGCGCCAAAATCCTCACGCTAACCGACAAGTCCGCCGGGGGTTGAAAACCCCCGTCTCATAGCGAAAGTCCTCTCAAAGAGGACTGAAAGACTGATTTTTGAACAAGCATTGCAATATCTCCCCAGTCGGTTTCAACCGACTTTCGCTATGAGACAGGGGTTTTAACCCCTGGCGGACTGTTTGTTTAACTCTAAATATAGCTGCTAGCTTGACGGGTAAACATTGAGCAGTAAATTCCGTTTGATGCGATCAATTCGTCGTGAGTTCCTATTTCTGCTATTTTACCGTTTTCCATGACGGCGATACGATCGGCAATTTTGGCCAATCCCAACCTGTGACTGATGACAATCGTGGTTTTCCCGGCGGCTATTTGACGGAATATGCTGTAAATTTCGTGTTCTGTCTTGGGGTCGAGGGCGGCGGTTGGTTCGTCAAAAATTAGCACTTCGGCTGTAGAAAGCCGCATTAAGGCGCGGGCGATCGCAATTCTTTGCCACTGTCCCCCCGATAAGTCGATGCCGTCTTCTAATTGTTTCCCCAACGGTGTTTCTAAACCTTGCTCTAAACTGTTGACTTTAGCTGCAATTCCTGCTTCAGAAATAGCTTCGTTAATTGCGCTGTCATCTGACAGGGAAAGCAAGTCGCCGAAACCGACGTTTTCGCGGACTGTGGAGGGGAAACGAGCGTAATCTTGCATAACGACGGCGATGCGCGATCGCACGTATGCTAGAGAGTACGATCGCAAATCTTTGCCATTCCAGGCGATCGTACCACTTGTCGGGTCGTACAGGCGACCGAGGAGTTTGCCAAGGGTGGTTTTACCCGCGCCATTTTCACCAACAAGCACTAGCATTTCACCCGGATTAATCGTTAAGTTGATATCTTCAACCGTGCTTTTATTGCTACCGGGATAGCAAAAAGATAGATGCTTAATCTCGATGCCAATTTTATCTTTTGTGGGGTGGGAATCTTGCCCGCCATCTGGTAAACTAGGCAGGCGAGATGCCACATCCACAAGCGGAGACTGCAATTCTGGTTTCAGTTCTAACAGTTGAAAAATCGGACTAACACCGAGGGAAATATCGTACAAATTAGCATAATTGCCTATAAGTAATTGCAAACTTTGCTCCACCTGAACAATCAAACCAGAATAAAGCGCCAAATCTCCCAAAGTATAGCGACCACCCAAAGCTCCAATTACCACATAAACAAATGGCAAAGCTACTCCTACTCTACTAAAGACTGACCACAAAAGTAAAACAATTGCTCCTTTTTTTCGGATTTGCTGCATCTCGCTAAAAAACTGCAAAAACTGACCCTGCCAGCGTTTGAGCCAAAGTTCCTGCAACCCAAACAAACGCAATTCTTTAGCATATTCTTCCCCCGTCAAGACTCTAGCGGATAAGTTCATTTCACGAGTTATTTTAGCTTGCTTTCTTTGAACTCTCCAGATGATTTTGCTATATTTTCTTTGGATGTAAATTGAGGGGCAGGATGAAATCAACATCAGCACTGGCACCCACCAAGCTATGGCAGCAGCAAGGCCTATCGATGGAATAAATATAAAAATTCCCGTGACTGTCATGCTGATGGTAAAGGCTAGTTGCTGTATTTTGAATACTCCCGTTTTGGCTAGTTCTACTATATTTAATAGTTCGGGGTTTTCAAAGAGGGCAATATCGTCGAAATTGGCGACTTTTTCGATGACTTTTCCTTCGACAAAGCCTTGAACGCGATCGCGCAAAGATGTCGAGACAAAAGAGCCCATTGTGTCTAGGGCATCGCCGACTAACCTGAGACTTAAGACTCCGGCAATACTCCACAGCAATATTGGCCGGGAAAGCATCAAAGCAAAAGGCTGTGCTGTTTGGGTTTGCGATAGCAACCGAGATACTTCATCAATGATTAATTTATCTAAAAAAAGCACGGCAGATGGGGCAGCACCGCCGATGATGTTGAGTATTATTAAATTTCGGAGTTCTATTGGTGCGGCTTTGATTATCAGGCCTAGGCTGCGCCACAAAGCTTGGAATGTGGTAATTTGGATGGGTTGCATAGTTTGTGGGTAGGTGTCGGGTCTACTCATCCCCGGACGGTATATTATCAATACTCCGGACAGTTTTTAAGCAGCCAGAGTACCATAAGACAAGACTGAAGGAAGGTTAGGGTGATTTAAAATCA